>JADLDX010000023.1 GCA_020846515.1 Pirellulaceae bacterium | reverse complement strand
TCCAGCCGTTCGTTGCCATGGAAAATGACTTCGCTGACCAGCGGCTCTTCGGTCACCTGCAAACGAATGTAGACCCCTTCGGCCGTCTCGCGCTTGGAGGGTTCGATCTTGCGAAAAAGCTCGGTACGGTAAAGTTCGTGAATATCTGCCTGCAACTGCTTTTCGTCAAACAGGCGATCAGGTCGCGTTTGCATGTGCGACAGAATTTTGTGCTGGCTGATCTTCTGATTGCCAACGATCTCGACCCCGAGCACTAATTTGCCGGTGGCGATTTGGTTCAGTCGAGGGCCTCCGGCTTCCCACATCTTTTCGCGGAAGTCTTGCTCGGCAAAGGCTGGTGCTGAGTCCTGACCCCCGCCGCCTGCACCGCCTTGTGCCCAGAGTGAATTGCCGAGCCCCAAGGCGCCTAAAGTAGCCAGTGCCATTGCCAGCGCGTGTGACCATCGTCGAATCATACACAGCATTGGAGAGCGTCCTTGCTCAAGGGAAATCAATCGAATCAGGGGCCAAGCCGCCAGTTGTCGAAACCTGCCGCTGGTTAATTAGCTGAAATTTTCGATAATCGCAAGGGGAAAGCTGGGATTGATTCAAGTATTGGGTGCATGTCAGCTTTTGCGCTCGCCCAAAATTTTGTGAAAACGTCAATAGAAGTTTTTGGTGTTCTTCTGCTAAGATGCGCAGGCTGGATGGCATTTGGCAACAGATTTCATGATTGCGGGAGAAATTCGCATGGATGCGAAGCAATTGCAGTTGAAGGAAAAGCTGGAAAGTTTGTTGAGAGACACTTCCTTGGTCGCGGCTGAGTTGCAGGCTCTGAATCAGGGTAAGGGAATACCCCATTATGACGACATTGAGCTGCCGGCTCATGACGTCGGAAAACGACTTAGTCGAGCTATTCAGATGGAGCGAGCTCGTGAAGTCGCTGCCAGTGAACTGAAAGGGACACGCTGTCCCGATTGTCGTCAGCAGTGCAAAGTAGAAATCGAAGTACGTAACGTTCATTCGATGGACGGCCCAATCGAACTGACCGAACCGGTTGCTCATTGCCGTCGATGTCGACGGTCTTTTTTTCCCTCAGCGTAGAGAACTAGGGTTTGACTCTCGAGAATCGACGCCAGGTTTAAAACGGCAGTTGGTCTTTCTCAATGCGGAATCTCGTTCACTCAAGAGAGCATCGATAACCGCAGAACGAGTGCTTGGCATCTCGATCTCTACCAATACCATTGAGCGAATCTGCATGGATGTTGGCACCGACCTTGAAGCGGCTAGTCAAGCTGACTGGAAGGGTGTCATCGACGGTGAATCCCTTGTGCCTGGAATGGTCGTGGTTAGCTGTGATGGGGGGCGAGTCCGAACTCGGATGACTGACTGCGGTCCAGGGGTACATCTATCTGGAAAAGGGTGGAATGAAACAAAGAATGCCATCTTTGTCAGTGCCAAGAGCGAGACATCTGACGTTGATCCAGAGCCCATCCCTCCTGATTGCTTCTTTGATCCAACACATGTAGCACAGCTGACTGAGATGGCCAAAACAAAGGAAAATTCAAGCTCCAGCGAAGATCTACCCGAGCAATCACCCAAAGCAAAGAAAATAAAAAGCAAACGCCGGCAACCCAAACACAAGCCCAAGCGAATTCATCGCACAATCATCTCGAGCATGAAGAACTCTACCGAGTTCGGACAGCAGATGGCCAGGGAAGCCAACCGTCGAAACTTCGGGCAAGCAATGCGTAAGGCATTCGTCGCCGACGGTTTGCCCTGCAATTGGACCATCTATGAAACTCACTTTAGCGACTACGTTCCGATCCTCGATTTTGTGCATGCGGTCACCTACGTATATCGAGCTACCTTGATCTGCTTTGGCAAGTGCGATGAGGCGTGGACGACTTATACCCAGTGGATGACTCAAGTTTGGAAGGGGCAAGTTGGTGATGTGATTAGCGATCTCATGCAGCATCAACAGCGCATAGGCTTTCCACCTGAGACGGTATCTGACGATGATCCACGAGAACGGCTACGCTTGATTATTGGATACTTGAAGAACAATCAAAAACGGATGAAATACAACCAGTATCGTTGCCAAGGATTGCCGACGACGAGTGCGTGGATGGAATCGGCAGTCAAAGAAATAAACTATCGAGTCAAGGGCACTGAGATGTTTTGGAACCACCCAGACGGCGCCGAAGCAATTCTGCAAATACGCGCCGCCTCTCTCTGCGATGACGATCGGCTCGTGCGCCTTATGACCCACAGACCGGGCTGCGCCACCGTCCGACGAAGTGCTAGCAATTCTTCTACGGCTGCATGAGAGTTACAATACCTGACATGCACCCGGCTGCTGAGCAGCAGCAGAACTAACCCTCCCCTCTGGGAGGGTCGAAAAAAACACGCGCGTGAGCGTGTTTTTTTCGGGGAGGGTGCGTGCGCCGCACAGACGAGTCCGCAGCGAAGTGCGTCATGCTTTGGTTTGCACGGCCGGCCCCCTCCCCGGCTGAGCTGACGCCAGCCGACCCTCCCGCTGCTACGCAGCAGGAGGGTTAGTTCCACTGCGGCGCAGCAGCAGAACCGCCCCTCCCAGCGCAGCGGGAGGGTTAGTGCCGATTTTCCCCCCTGATCGCGTAGCCACGGCCACGGCGATCAGCTACACTCAAATCCAACCCAATCATTCCCGCCTGCGTTCGTCCCACCGCTCGTTCCCTTACCTCTCAACGAAGTTCCTTGCGGAGATTTCCCGTCATGCGAATCCTCGTTTCCAGTCTCGCCACATTGGTTTTCGCGGGGCAAGCTGCGTTGCTCCGGGCTGAGGCTCCGTCCAGCTTTCAAATAACGCCGGCCGAAATTCGGCTCGACGGTTCATTTGATCGCGTGCAAGTCGTTGTCACTCGCTCATCCGGCGATGGCAAAGTTGATCCGTACAGCCAAGACCTGACCGGTCAAGCCAAATTTCAAATCGAGCCGGGCAACGCAACCGTCGATCCGACTGGCCTGGTGACGGCCAAACAAAATGGCGCCGGGCAGCTCAGCGTCTCGATCGATGGCGTCAGCCGGACGATTCCGATTACGGTGGCGGGCGTCGAGCCCACGCAGGCGTTGGATTTTCTGAAAGATGTGCGGCCCGTGCTGGGAAAAGCTGGTTGTGCGGCCGGAGCTTGCCATGCGTCGCAGCATGGTAAAGGCGGTTTTAAGCTGTCGGTCTTCGGCTACGATCCGGTGGCGGACTATGAACAGATTGCTGTAGGCGTACGCGGACGTCGCATTAATCCTGCGCGCCCCGATGGCAGTTTGTTATTGGAGAAAGCCACATCGCGCGTGGCGCACGGTGGTGGCGTACGCATTGAACCCACATCGCTTGAGTACCAGGTGGTGCGCAGTTGGATTGCGGCCGGGGCAAGCCGGTCTCCGCACGCGGAAATCAAGATCGATCGCTTGGATGTGTTCCCTAAATCACGCGTCTTCAGCAGCAGTGACACTCAACAACTGCGAGTGGTCGCCCATTATGGAGATGGTGCCCAGCGCGATGTGACGGCACTGTGTCTATACGATGCCATTGATACCTCGGTGGTTAATGTGACCGGTCGAGGGCTGGTGACGGCCTACAACTCTGGCCAGTCTGCCATCATGATTCGTTACGATGGGCAAGTGGCCACCAGCACGTTCGTCGTACCTTTTGCCGAACAATCGGCGCCCGAAGATTGGCGAGACCATAATTATGTGGATCAACTGGCAGCCAAGAAGTTCGCAGACTTGGGGCTCAAGCCATCGCCCGTTTGCGATGATGCGACCTTCATTCGTCGAGCCTATCTGGATGCCATTGGTTCTTTGCCTGAACCTGAGGCGGTCGTTGGCTTTATCGAATCGACTGATCCCAAGAAACGAGAACTCTTGGTCGATAGCTTGCTGGGGCTGACCGGCGATCCGGCGCGCGACGTCTTTAACGATCGTTACGCCGCCTTCTGGACGCTGCGATGGTCAGACTTGATTCGCAACAACAGTAACTCCTTAGGCGCCCAAGGGATGTGGGCCATGCATAACTGGATCCGCGATTCCTTTCGTCAAAATAAACCCTATGACAAGTTTGTGCAGGAGTTGGTGACGGCCAAGGGTTCGATCTACACCAACGGACCGGCCAACTATTTCCGCGTGCATGGTGATTCCTCCGCGCTGACAGAAGCCACCTCGATGCTATTTCTAGGTATGCGTCTGGAGTGCGCTAAGTGTCATCAGCATCCCTTCGAAATCATCAGCCAAGGCGATTACTACAGCATGGCTGCGTTCTTCTCGAGAGTTGGCTCCAAGAATAGTGAAGAGTTTGGATTGTTTGGTCGTGAAACGGTGGTGATGGTCCGTCCCACGGGCGATGTGTCCCATCCGAGAACAGGTAAACGCTTGCCTCCCAAGCCTATTGGTGGCGAGGAAATGGAAAATACACTCGATCGACGGATCCCGTTGGCGCAGTGGTTGACCAGTGGTGAAAATCAATACTTCTCCCGCGCAGTAGTCAATCGATACGCTGGATTTCTGCTTGGAACCGGGCTAGTTGAACCGGTCGATGATATGCGGAGTACTAATCCGCCCAGCAATCAAGAACTGATCGATGCGCTGGCGACCGATTTGGTCGAACATAAATTTGATTTGAAGCACTTGATGCGCGTGATCATGACCTCGCGACTGTATTCGCTCAGCTCCCAACCGACGGCGGATAATGCCACCGATCATCGCTTCTACAGCCACTTCAACGTGAAACGTTTGGGGGCCGAGTCGCTGTTGGATGCCATCGATCATGCCACCGGCTCGCCCACCAAGTTCAAGGACTTGCCGCTGGGCACTCGAGCCATTGAACTGCCCGATGCCGAATATCCGGATTACTTTCTGAATACCTTCGCCAAGCCAAGACGCGTTAGCGTTTGCCAGTGCGAACGATCCCCGGATGCCAATTTGGCCCAAGCTCTGCACACGATCAATGGCGATGTCATCACCAGCAAGATTGCTGCCAAGACCGGGCGTGTCGCTAAGTTGCTCGAGGCCAAAAAGAGTCATGAAGAGATCGTTCGCGATCTCTACCTGGCCGCATTGTGTCGCTTGCCTACACAGGCCGAGATCGCCATCGCTAGCGAGATTCTTGGCGAATCCAAGTCACCGGCCGAAGCCTACCAAGATCTGCTATGGGCCCTGATCAATACCAAGCAGTTCTTGTTCGTACGTTAAGCCTGTCGATCACGATGCCTAATAGGACATCGCCACTTTGAATCAGCCGCTGGGCG
>JADLDX010000022.1 GCA_020846515.1 Pirellulaceae bacterium | reverse complement strand
GTTCAACACCGGTGTGCTGTTGTTCAGCAGTCTGAGCATGGCTTGGGGTGTACGTTGTGCCCAGATGCGTCAGCGGACTGGCTTGGTGATTTGCTTGGCAATCACGCTTGGATGTGCTGCCATCTTTTTGGGTGTGAAAGCGATTGAGTATTCTCACAAGTGGGACATAGGCTTGCTGCCAGCAGGTTTTTACATTCCACAAAGTGGGCATGCAGCTGAGCATCATGAAGGGCTTTCGAAGTGGCTGATTTATTTCAGCGTTCTGCCTGGGGTATGTGCCATAGGTTTTGCTGGTTGGTATGCACTGGCCTTAGTCAAAAAGGACAAAGCCACCGCAGAGATCGCCGGTCCATTTTTGGCTACGGCATTATGTTACTTCGTGGGTGTTGGTATCGGCATGTTCTTCCAGGCTCAGGAGGATGCTGAGCTAGCTGCCGCGGCTCATACTGTGGCTGGCGAAGAGATTGCCGCTCATGGTCACGACGTGGCCCACGATGCGGCCGATGCTAAAGTGGCCAGTGGTGATCAGCATGCTCACAACGCACCGGCTTCTGGAGAGCACAAGAGCGAAGTCCATTCGATGGCTTCAGCTGATTTCCAGCCCGGGGAGTCGACGGACCAAGACGTCGACCAGCAAGGTCGCGCCGGTTTGTTTTTCAGTATCTACTACTGCATGACCGGTGTTCATGCGGTCCACATCCTGGGCGGCATGTTGGTCTTGGGTTGGTTGCTGATTCGCGCCACCAAGGACCACTTCAACGAGCAGTACTTCGGACCGGTTGATTATGTAGGCCTCTATTGGCACTTGGTCGACTTGATTTGGATTTACCTGTTCCCACTCTTGTATTTGATTAAGTGAGCGAGTTGATGTCCGATAGTACTACACACGCTGGTGCACATGCGCATGGGCATGATGACGGGCATCATGGATTTGCCCACCCGATGGCCATTTGGAAGTTACTGGCTGTCTTTTTTGCCCTGGTCTTTTTGACTTGGGTGACAGTAGTCCAGTCGAAGATCGACACCGGGAACTTGGAAATTTGGCTATCGCTGTTTATCGCGACGGTCAAAGCCGCCTTGGTGATCTTGTTCTTCATGCACATGATTCACGAGAAGCCATTCAATGCGATCGTGTTCATCAGCTCCTTCATTTTTGTGGCCTTGTTCTTGGGCCTTACGTTGATGGATGCTCACAATTACAAGGATAAGGTCGAGTTAACTCAACCGGCCCCTGTAGTGAAGTAGGTTTGCGTTCGATCGAATGTCTCCGCGAGGCCTAAGCTTGCCGCAAATCGCGACCGATTGGCTTTAGGCGAACGTTACAGGCATGGTTTGAACGCCGGGAGGTCGACGCTCCTGCGGAGACAAGCCGCAAATCGTGACGGACTGGCCATATCGATTGACCGGACGGTTGGGAAACCTGTCTCCGGGAGGCCGACGCTCTGCGGAGGCACGCCGCAAATCGCAATTGATTAGCCATGTCGATTGACCGTGGCCATGGCACATCCAGTTCGCCATTGGCAAACTCAAACGGCATGGATGTTCGGACGGTTGAGAAACTTGTCTCCGCAGGAGCGTCGACCTCCCGTATGCCACTAATCGCGATTGATTGGCGATTGGCACATTCGGTTTGCGATATGCAAACCCAAACGGCATGGATGGTCGGACGCTTGGGAAACTTGTCTCCGCAGGAGCGTCGACCTCCCGTTGGCCGCAAATCGCGACTGACTGGCCATGGCACATTCGGTTTGCGATAGGGATACGCAAACGGCATGGGTGGGCGGACGGTTGGGAAACTTGTCTCCGCAGGAGCGTCGACCCACCGCAAGCTGTAAAGCGTCGCAAGTCGGCTTGTTTAAATCCGCCAGCGTGCTTGTCGAAGTTGGGCAAGTGGAGAGCCGGGTAGGACCTCGTACCAGACGGTAACCAGAGTTCCATCGTCGCACTGCACCGTGGACGGATATCCCAGGTCTCCCGTGATTCCATCGGTCGATATCATTAATGGCTCGCCCCAGCTTTGGCCGTGATCACTGCTCAACCTGGCTTGGATACCGAACGGCTTGCGGCGATGGCCGTACGACATCAGCAGTCGATCATCTTTCAGTCGCAATAAATGCGAAGGCAAGCCCCATACGCCGATCGAATGGAGTTCGCTCCAGGTGCGTCCCTCGTCCTTGGATTCGCACTGCAGCGTCTCACGTTTGTTGGGACTGTTGTGATTTCGAATGTGGCAGATGATCGTGCCGTCGGCCGCCTGGACAGCATGTAGTTCGTGATACTCATCGGGGTTATCACCTGGACGAGGTTTGATGGTCGCTAACCAATTCCAGGTAACGCCATCGTCGGTCGAAAGGCACACGCCCACCCGACCATCGTCCCAAAGAGCCTTACCCGGATAGAGCAGATGTCCATTGCTAAGAGCGACAGGACCGTGCGGGCTGTTTACCGGCACCGAATAACGCGCCGACCAGGTGCGGCCGCCATCGGTGGACCTGAGCATGTAGCAGCCAAGTTCCGCTTGCCGCTCGGAGGCGCTCAATCGATCGTGGACTGCTCGCCACTCATCGATCAGTTTCGGATCGCTGAAGGCACCGGGTTGACCTGGTTTAGCCGTCATAGCCTTGGCCAAGACAGGTTCGTAAGCTAACGAAGTGAATGTGGTGACAAGAATGGCGCCACTTCCGGTCTCCACCACGCCGGCATCACGGTCGTCGATCGGCCCGTCGTAGAGTACCTGCGGCCAACCCCAGGTCAGTCCAGTGTCTTTCGAGCGCATCCACTCCAGGCGTCCAAACGGACAGACGTGCTTCTCGCGTCCACCCGAGAAAGCCAACATTAATTCGCCGTTTTTTCGTCGAGCCAAGGTGGGCCAACCGTGGTAGAGGGGCGGTTTCCAACTGATGACACGCGTGTCTAGTAGTTGGAACTCGGGTATTGCGTTGTTTGCCGCCAAGGCTCGTGAAGCCCAGGGGAGGGTGAGACAAGCGGCCAAAGCGTGACGTCGATTGATTGGTAAATGCATCATGGAGGTAGCGTCCTTAATGAGGAAGGCATCTGGCCGGCCGCAGTGTCATGGGCCCACGAACCATGATAAACTGTTTGTGACTCAATTCACCACGTCAGGAACTCGGTCCCATGTCGAACGATCTGGAAAAATTTCTGCAGCAAGCGGCTGAGCGTTTGGCTCAGAAGACTTCAGGACGCAGTCCCAATCGAGGTTCGGGGCGCCCTTCGGAGCCGCCCAGCAGTGGTGGGCGATCGCGTCAACGGCAACCGCCTGTGGCTGAAATCATTTCGGCAGAGGTGGTGGATGACGGTGCGCGTCAAAGTAGTCTGCGCGAAGCGGGTCCAGATCCGCTGAGCACGATCGACACGCGTCCCGGCTTGGCTCAAGCGATCAGCCAAACCGATGAGCGCATGGTGGACCACATGCATAAAACGTTTGATCACGAGCTGATGCATTTAAAGGCCGCCTCTTCGACGCTCCGCGCACAGACACCTGCCCAAGCGCAAGCGATTTCAGATGACAATCTGAGTCGAGCTACCATGACGCCACTAATGGCCATGCTGCGCGATCCGGCCACCATTCGAGCCGCCTTCATCGCCAGCGAGATCTTCAAACGCAGAGGCTAGTAACCCTCCCAAGCGCAGCAGCGGGAGGGTTAGTTGAACTAACCCTCCCAAGCGCAGCTTAGGGAGGGTCGAAAATCACGCGTTCAGCGTAGATTTTCGGGGAGGGTGCGTGCGCCGCACAGGCGAGTTGGCGGCGAAGTGATTCAGCCTTGGGTTAGTCGAGGCGGACCCCCTCCCCGACTGAGCTGCCGCCCGTCGACCCTCCCG
>JADLDX010000021.1 GCA_020846515.1 Pirellulaceae bacterium | reverse complement strand
CAAGCGCAACTGAAGTATCGCAAGTTCGACAAGGGCTACTTGGATTTTATGAACGCCAGTCGCCAGGCTGGAGACCGTGAGTACCGTGAGCAGGGCCCGCCGTTCACGACGCCGAATAATCTGCCGGAAGTGATCATGTGTTCGGATCGCGTGGTATTGCCGGTCCAGCGCAGCGATGGCCAAATCGTCGATGTGGCGGCGAGCGACAATGCGGGCCGCAAACCGCCGGTGGCCTGGGAACGTTGGAATGACTATGGAATCGGTATGCTGCTGGCCGGCAAGTCGCAGTTGTTGCAGGCCGCCGCGGCTTTCCAAGAAGTCGAGAAGCTCCAGCGCTACGACGGTCCGCTAAACCTGGCCCGCGTCCTGTTGGCCGAAGGTGATTACGATGGCGCTACTGCAGCCCTCCAGCGCGCCGCGGGCATGACGCCGCCACCGCCGCCATGGACCACAGCCTGGTTGAGCGGTGAGATCAATCGCGAGCAAGGTAACTTCGAAGCTGCGGCGGAAAACTTTCGCAGCGTGTTGTATGACGACACGCAAGAACGACGCGATCGCCAGTTCGATTTCAGTCGAGATTATCGCATTCGCAACTTGCTGGGCCTCACGCTGATCGATTTGGCGGTCCGTGCACAGACGCGTCAGAACGCAGAACTTGCCGCCCAATACTTGAGCCAGGCAGAGTCAGAGTTCAAGTTGGCTTTGAAAGATGATTCAGAGAACCTGACTTCGCATGCCAGCCTCTCAGCCGTCTACAAACGCTTAGGCAACGAAGAGCAGGCGGAGCGACATGAACAGCTCCATCTGAAGTATAAAGCCGACGACAATGCCAGCGATGTGGCGCGACCGATCGCTCGCCGCCAATACCCCGCCGCTGACCATGCCGCCGAACAATTAGTGATCTATTCGCTCCATCGACCAGACGCCTACGGACTGGCCACGAATGAGACTGACAATAGTTTATATGTAAAGTAATATTTCATCCGCAAAGGGGCGTGCCCCCAATTAGTTCCAAGTAGTTATCGATGACCAAAAAAAATGTATCCGGTGTTCGTCAACCAGCAGGCCGTCAAGAGGTCTCTGAGGATCAAGCGGGAGATGATGTGCAGAATGACGCCATCATTGGTCGAGCTTTGCGTATTTCGCTGGGCCTGGTGGCTGTGTTTGGCTGTTTGATTCTGGCCATCTTGGCCATCGCGCAATTGGCCAAGCAGCCGGTCGCGGAGAAAAAGACTGAGTTGGTACTGCCCAAAGAACGCCAGGCACCCACGGTGACCAAACCGACAATCAGCCTGGTCGACATTACCTCCGAATCGGGTATCGATTGGCGGCACTTCAACGCTATGGAAGGCGAAAAACTGCTACCGGAAACCATGGGTGGTGGCGTGTCGATCTTCGATTTCGATGGGGATGGCGATCAAGATGTTTTGTTGGTTGGCGGCCAATCATGGAGTTGGTCGCGGTCGGTAATAGGCAATCCACGTTCGCTGTGTTTATATGCCAACGATGGCCAGGCCAAGTTTACCGACGTGACGGAACAAGTTGGCTTGAAGCTGCGTGTGCAAGCCATGGGCGCGACCGTCGGCGACTATGACAACGACGGCTGGGCCGATCTGCTGGTTACCGGCGTGGGCGGCACTCGGCTCTTTCAAAATCAGCAAGGCAAGTTTGCCGATGTCACCGAGGCGGCTGGCGTGGGAGGTCGGCCCGAGGATTGGACAACCTGTGCCGTGTGGTTTGACTACGACAACGACTCACGCTTGGATCTGTTCATCGGCAACTACGTGCTCTGGAGTCGCCAGTTGGATCTATCGATCGGATTTTCATTAACTGGGGTAGGCCGTGCGTACGGACAACCAACTAGTTTCACCGGTATGTTCTCTTACCTCTATCACAACGATGGCGATGGTCGATTCACCGATGTTTCCAAGCAGGCTGGCTTTCATATCAGCAATCCCAACACACCTGTCCCTGAAGGCAAAGCCCTGGGCGTATCTATGGCTGATTTCAATCGCGATGGCTGGCAGGATTTGTTAGTCGCCAATGACACCGTGCGCAATTATTTATATATCAATCAACGCAACGGCAGCTTTAAGGAAGAAGGTATTCCTATGGGCATTGCCTTCGATCGTAACGGTGAGGCCACTGGCGCGATGGGCATCGATTCTGCATGCTTTAGGAACGGTGATTCGCTGGGAGTCATCATCGGTAACTTTGCCAACGAACCCTGTTCGCTGTACGTGTCCAACGATGCAGGCGCGTTTTTGGATGAAGCCATGCCCAGTGGACTCGGGCCGGTTACCCGGTTGAGCCTCACGTTCGGGGCGTTTTTCGCTGACTTGGATCTCGATGGTCGCATGGATATCGCATGTGCCAATGGCCATTTAGAGTCCGAAATTTCGAAGGTGCAACCCAATCAACGTTATGCTCAACCGCCGCTGTTCTTTTGGAATGCTGGTTCGCAGGGCAGCACCGAACTGGTGCGTTTAGATGCCGAGCAGATCGGAAAAGCAGCTCTGGAACCTATGGTCGGACGCGGTGCCGCCTACGGCGACCTGGATGGCGATGGCGACCTGGACATGGTGCTGGTGGCCAACGGCGGTCCTCCACGCGTCTTACGCAATGACCAAAAACTGGGCCATCATTGGTTGCGGATATTACTAAAAGGCAGTAAGTCCAATCGAGATGCCATCGGAGCCCAATTACGTCTGGTCACCCCCAGCGGTAAACAAACGCGGTGTGTGACTGGGACGCGCAGCTATCTGAGCCAGTGCGAACTTCCCGTCACTTTCGGTCTTGGCCCACACGCGGAAAAGGTTAACGTCGAAATTCAATGGCCTAATGGCCAAATCCAAAAAGTAGACGGCCTGGCCGTCGACCAACTGCACGTCATCTCGGAACCGTAGCCACCCGTCGCCGCCGTAGCCACTCGTCGCCAGACGGTGGAAGCGTTGCCGTAGCCACCCGTCGCCAGACGGTGGACGCGTTGCACTTGGGCCTCCACCGCTTGGCAGCGGTGGCTACGACTGAATAGCCACCCGTCGCCAGACGGTGGAAGCATTTGCGCCAGAACTTCCACCGCTTGGCAGCGTTGGCTACCTGCCATAGTTTACAATATTGGAACTCCCCCACCGTCCTGCCGCCCATCGCTATTGAGCTTATTTGCCTTCCGCAGTCAAACTGCCCAGCCGCCTGTGAACATCTATGATTGTTCGGATATTCTTCACACTGCTAATTTGCGTGGTCGTCAGTCCGGCTGGTGCGATTGTGGCTGCCGAGCCAACTGAGCTCGATCGACAATTCAGTCGATCGATTGTGCCACTGCTCGATAAGTACTGCGTCCAGTGCCATCAGGGCTCGGACGCTGAGGCCATGTTGGATCTGACTAAGTTCACTGAGCCGGCTCACGTGGCCACCAGTCATCAGACTTGGGCTGAACTGAGTCATCGTGTGGCCCATAAAGAAATGCCACCGAGCGACGCTGACTTGCAACCCGACGACCAAGAGCGTCAGACAATCAGTCAGTGGATCGCCGCCTTTCGTAAGCAAGAGGCCGAAAAACATGCAGGCGATCCGGGCGACGTGCCGGTTCGGAGACTAAGCAATTCTGAGTACAACTACAGCGTTCGCGACCTGACCGGGTTTGATATCCGGCCTACCCGCGAGTTTCCGGTTGACCCTGCGAACGCAGCAGGTTTTGACAACTCTGCGGAATCGCTGACTACTTCGCCTGCCTTGTTGACCAAGTCCCTGGCCGCGGCGCGATATGTGGCTGAGCACATGGTGCTGACTCCCGATGGCATCGACTTTGCGCCGCATCCGGTAGTGACGGAAACCGACCGCGATAAATACTGCGTCAAACGCATCGTTGAGTTCTACCAGCGACAACGGACCGACATCGCGGATTACTTCTTGGCGGCTTGGCGAATCAAGCGCGATCCGCAGATGTACACCATCGATAACCAGGCTGTTGCTGGCTTGAGCGCAAAGTACTTGCGGATGATCGTGGAGCTACTCAACACGCCTGCACCCATCTTGCCCGCTCAAATCCAAGAGCCGGCTCAAATTGAAGAGCCTGCGAAAAGCACAGAGCCAACACAAAGCAAGGCGCCAGCCCAGGGCAAAGAGCCAACACAGGACAAGGAGCCTGCCACGCAGGAAAACGCAACTGAAGACATTACTTCAGTTAGAGTTGGGCTCGGTCCGCTGGCCGTGGTACGCCGTCTATGGTTGGACTTGCCGACGGACGTTCATGATGTTGACCAGGCGCGAAAGGAATGTGAGAAACTGCGAGATTTCGTCAACGACCTGCGTGGTCGTTTAGCACCAGAAGTACAAGACTTAAACGTACGCGGCATCCATAAGGGCGCGCAGCCTTTTGTGCTGTGGAAGAATGATCGCTATGCGGCCTTTCGCCAGGTGCCCAATCTGGACGCCATGCGACGCTTGTCCCCAGGCGCGGATTCGCGCGCGATCGCGACGGCACTGAGCGTTCCGGAAGAGCCTGAAGCGCTTGGAGAATTCACTCGCGAAGTAGAACGATTTTGCCGTATCTTCCCGGATGTGTTTTATGTTTCCGAACGCGGGCGGGACTATGTTGGCAAATCCAAAGCCGAACAAGAGAAAGGCCGACTGCTCAGCGCGGGCTTTCACAGCATGATGGGTTACTATCGTGATGACGAACCGTTGATGAAACTGATGCTCACTCCGCAGGCTTGTGAACAGCTTGACCGACTTTGGCAGGAACTGGACTTTGTCACCTCGGCCCCGATGCGCCAGTACACTGGGTTTGTGTGGTTCGAACGTACTGACTCCAGCACCATGCGCGGGGCTGAGTTCGATTTTGCTCGAGCTGAAGACAAATCCGTTACCACGCCTGAGATGATTGAGCGACTATCGGCTACCTATTTGGCTAAAGCCGATGCGCTCGGCGCAGGTGAAGTCCCGCGTGCTGCAATCGAAACCTACTTTCGCCGCATCAATGCCCAGATCCAAGCCGTCGAGAAAGCGCGACAATTGGCTCAGCCGCATCACGTGCAATCGCTGATCAACCTGGCACACCGCGCCTGGCGACGCGATTTGACCAATGCTCAACGCAATGAACTGCGGAGTTTCTACGACCAACTTCGTCATGATGGTTTGGCTCATGAAGAAGCCATCGAGGATCTTTTGGTCGCGATCTTAATGGCGCCCGAGTTCGGCTTTCGTGTGGACCTGGCATCACGATCGGGAACGTTGGCGCCGCTGAGCGATGAAGACGTAGCCAGTCGCTTGAGTTACTTTTTGTGGTCGAGCATGCCCGATGACGAGTTGCGCGAGCTGGCGCGCACACAAAGGTTGCACGACCCCAAGCAACTGCGTCAACAGGTACGACGCATGCTGAGCGACTGGCGAGTCCGAGCCTTGGCGACGGAGTTCGGTGGACAATGGCTCGATTTTCGTCGCTTTGAAGAGCATAACAGCGTCGATCGTCAACGCTTTCCTGCCTTTACAGATGAACTCCGCGACGCCATGTTCCAGGAACCCGTTCGATTCCTGGAACATGTGATTCAAAACGATCGAAGTGTGTTGGATTGTTTATACGCGGACTATGTTATCGTCAATCAACCACTCGCCAACCACTATGGCCTTGGGCCACTGACAACGACGTCAGTCGATGGCTGGCAGCGAGTGCCCGCACCGGCGGATCGAGGTGGTTTGCTGACGATGGGCGTGTTCCTGACGCAAAATGCGCCGGGTCTACGTACCAGTCCAGTCAAACGCGGGTACTGGGTCGTGCGACGATTGCTGGGTGAACGCATTCCCGCTCCACCGCCCAATGTGCCCGACTTGCCGACCGACGAAACGCAGCTCGGTACGCTGACGCTCCGCGAAACCTTGGCCAAACATCGCGAACATGCCAGTTGCGCAGGTTGCCACAATCGCTTTGATTCGTTGGGTTTGGTCTTCGAGAACTATGGCCCAACGGGTGAACTCCGCCAACAAGATTTGGCGGGCAGACCAGTCGATACCCAAGCCCAATTCCCCAGCGGCCAGACCGGTACCGGTGTAGCCGGACTGCGCGATTACCTCAAGCAACATCGCGAAGCCGATTTTGCAGACAATCTGACGCGCAAGTTGTTATCTTTTGCCCTGGGGCGAACCCTGCTATTATCAGACGAGCCGCTGTTGACCGATATGCGAACGAACTTGCATACCAGCAGCGGCCAATTCAGCAGCCTGATCGAAACCATCGTCCTCAGCCCACAGTTCCTCAACAAGCGACCAGCGGGCCAGAAGTTTGAAGTAAGTAGTAAGTAGTAAGCAGTTAGCAGTTAGTAGTTAGTAGTTAGTAGTTTGTAGTTAGTCACACTAAAGACCATTTCCTATTGCAACCATCGGAGTTGACGTCATGTCCGACAAATCAACCAGCGCGATAACACGACGAACGATGTTGCATGGGGCTGGGGTGGCCATGTCCTTGCCTTGGTTGCAAAGTCTGCCTGTGTGGGGAGGCGAAGTTGGTAGCAGCTCGCCGATGCCCAAGCGCTTCGCGGCCCTGTTTATGGCTTGTGGCGTCAACGCCAAACATTGGTGGGCCAAGGGCAGTGGCACGGAGATGGAGCTGGGACAGTCGCTCACCCCGCTCGAGCCGCTCAAGTCCAAAGTGAATGTCATCTCGGGACTCTTCAATAAGAACGCAACCGGCGTTGGCATCCACCCAGGTCAAACGGGCAATATCCTATCCGGTGCCTCGCTGCAGAAAGGCGCCGAGCTGCGCGGCGGTATCAGCGTAGATCAGTTGCTGGCCAATCATTTGGGCCAACAGACATCCCAGGCGAGCCTGGTGTTGGGCTGCGAACAACCTATTACTGGTTACCACGAGACCAACTTCTCGATGGCCTATAGCTCGCACATCTCATGGCAAAACGCGACCTCGCCGGTGCCGATGGAAGTCTATCCATCCTTGGCTTTCGATAGTCTGTTTGACAATCGCGGCTCGCGACGCAACCAAAGCGTACTGGACCGAGTTCAAGAACATGCCAACAGTCTGAAGCGTCAGGTCAGTGCTGGCGATCAGGCCAAGTTGGATGAGTATATGACCAGCGTGCGCGAAGTTGAAAAGAAAATCGAGCGTATGCGCGATGACCAAGGCAAGGCGACCGAAAAAGCTCAATCGCGAGGAGGTAACCTCGCCACGATGAAACGTCCAGACAATGGTTTACCCGAGGACATTCGCGAGCATATGCGGTTGATGTGCGATATCGTGGCTCTGGCGTTCCAAACCGACAAGACGCGATTCGCTACCCTGCTGCTATGCCGCGATATCTCGGGTCTGTTCTATCCATTCCTGGATGTTCGCAACGCTCACCATTCAGCCTCCCATGATGATGGTTCGCCGGAGTTCGAGCGTATCTCACGTTATTACTGCAGCCAATTGGCCTATCTGGCCAGTCGCCTTGAAGCCATGCCCGAAGGTGAAGGTACCGTGCTGGACAACTCCTGCATCATGTTCATCAATAACATGTGGTCGGGCAGCAAACACGATTCGAATAAAGTTCCGCTGCTGACCGCTGGCGGATTGGGCGGCACCTTGGCCACCGGTCGAGTCTTGGACTACAACGGTCGCAGCGATGATCAGCGAAAGCTGTGCAGTTTCTATCTCTCGCTGGTCCAACGCATGGGCTTGGACACCCAGCAGTTTGGTGACGCCGACCAACCTTTAGTTGACTTGTAGCCTGTAGCCACCGCTGCCAAGCGGTGGATTTCCCAGGTTGTAGCCACCGCTGCCAAGCGGTGGATTTCGTCACCAAGTCCACCGTCTGGCGACGGTGGCTACAAAGCGGTGGCTACAAGGTTCTGGCCTACTTCACGGCTTGCCATACATCGTGGCGATAGCGACCGGGTTGTTTGGGACTCTTGGGTGCGGGTTGGGGTGCTGGTGGCGGCACAATCGCTGGCGTCAACTCTAACGCTTGAGGTTGGGCCGTCTTCAACGGGACCATCTCCACTTCGACGGCCGGAAAGTTTACTAATGGAATATCATCAACGACTTCCGGCTTGAGTAAACGCGGCTGTTTGTCGCGCAGCTTCGAAGCTGGCAAATTCATTTCCAAGGATGGCTCAGGCGCAGTTGGTTCGCTGGTAGAACGTTGCTTTAGACTGGCCCAACGAATTGGCTTGGAGCCCCAAGCAATCGATGGATCTAAAGTGGGCTCTATGGCAGGGGCGCTGATCATCGGCTTGGATATCGAAGCCGTTGTATCTTGCTCTTTTAGTAAACCAGGGTTCCAACGCGGTTCGTGTTTAAAGTCATCAGGTACTGGAATCGGCAGCAATCCAGGTGCTACCGGTTCTCGCTTGACTTTGGTGTCGACGGGCTGCTGAGTCGGTGAAGCTTGAAACGTACGATTGCCAGGCATCGGTTGCTGCACCACGTTCTGCAATTGTGGTTTGGCATCGGAGCGCATACCCGTGGGCATCGGCGGCAGCCCAGGCACTGCACCTGCAGCCGGATCACTACTCGGAGGCAAAACTTGGCCAGGCAAGGCTTGGCCGGGCATGCTTGATGGCGGAAGCACTTGCGAGCCAGGCGGATAGGCGGGCACGGTCGGTGCTGGAGCCGGCAAACCTGGATTGCTCAAATTCGACGGCGGCGGTGTGTATGGGCCAGCCGAATATGGACCGGTCGCGTAGGGATTGCCGTAAGGATTGGATGTGGTGGGCGCCGCATAACCACCGGTTGAACCGCCACCGGTTGAGCCAGCGCCGCTCGTGCCAGACCCCGGACCGTAATAAGGGCTCGTGCCGGTTCCACCATAGGGCGAAGTCGGATAAGTGCTCGACGGTGGCACGCTGGCCGGCGGTTGGAGCGCCGAGTAGTTGCCATAGTTGGACGCGTAACCCGAATAGCCGCTGGAGTACGGTGCATTCGGCATGGCTGGCGTGATGATGCTGCTTCGGGACGGTGCCACAGGCACAACCATCGATGTCGCCGGTGCCGGATAACTGCCATAGGCTGTGCCATAGGGTTGAGTACCCGGTACAGGGCCTGCCAGTGGCACACCGCCGCGCGGTAAGGAGTAGGTAGGCGATGTGGGTGGTAAGGTCATCGAGGTGGCTGGCAAAGTCGCGCCACCGTTGAAGACTTGAGTCAGTCCCCAAGTCGGAACACGCTGCGTTTGATATTCATACGACGAACACGGTGCCAATGTCACCACTTGTGCGCCTGTGTTGGGATCGGTTGTTAGCACGGGACGGTAGTAAGTTACTGGTGTGCGCGTGGCCGTGCTTCGGTAATCCGGTACCAACGTCACCGGTGCGTTCGATGGCATCACGGCTTGCGCCGAGGCGATCATATCGTTGTTCGGACGTTGGGCCATGTATCCATAGCCATTGGCACCGACCACCGGCGATTGAGCACCGTAGTAAGTTCCATAAGCACTCGCATTCGGAGCCACAGTCGCAGCCCCATAACCCGCGCTATACCCAGCGCCATAGTTAGGCCCAGCGCCATAGTTAGGTACTGTGTAGCTGCTGGCGGGCGCGTATCCGGTCGAGTAACGCGGCGCACCGGTTAGTGGATAAGCCACACCGTATGGCGAATAACCGCTCGAGTAGGGCGCGTAGCCCGTCGAGTTCGGCACATAGCCAGCGGTGTACGGTAGCGAATTAGCTGCATAGGGTAGCGCCGCCGCATAGGGCGCGTAACCATTGGCAGAAACTTGGTACGGAGGCCCAACTGGAATGGCTGGCCCAGCCGCCGGACGATGAAACAACCAATCCAACAGCGGCCCTGCCTGCGCGGTGCGTGCCGACAGGCCGACCGTGGTCCAGGCCAACAGCACAATAGGGGTCAAGCGGTTGCGCATAAGCATGTGAGGCACTCCGGTGGAGCATCAAGGCTGGTACGTCGTACTGAAACGTACTTGAGACTAAGGCTGGCCAGGTCGTCTATGCCTCCATGCAAATTCTTCAATCTTTGCGAAACTATTACGGCAAGTCGCGTTGGCGAACAATCGATTGTGTCGTTTGCGCCGAACCGGTCAGGCCTCTGAGAATTCCGCAAGAATGCGTGTAGAATCTTAGGCCGCAGTTAGCATAGGGCAAGCGAAAAAAATTGCCGATTGTTTTCTTTTCTACTCAAGTACCACGCTGTCTCCCCCAGACCCCCACACTCACTAGAAATCCCTCACCTGTCAAAGCTTTACAAGGCACGCGCCAGCTATGAAGTCACAAGTTCTCCAACTTATCCAACGCCTCCGCATCGTAGCCATTGTGCGATTGGATGATCTTTCCCAAGCGGTAAACATCAGCAGTGCCTTGGCCGCTGGTGGTATTTTGGCCCAAGAATTTACGCTGACTAACCCGGACGCCCTGCGCGTACTGCCCGAAGTAAAACAGTCATTGACCAGCCAAGGTTATGAAACGGCCATCGGTGTTGGCAGCGTTCGAAATCTCACGGAGGCTCAGGCCGCCTTGGCCGCACAAGCGGACTTCATTGTTTCCCCCATCACCAGCGTGCCGATCATCCAAGCGTGCCGACAAGCTCAAGTGGCAGTGATGCCAGGTGCCTACACACCCACAGAGATCGCGCTGGCCTGGGATAGCGGGGCAGATGTCGTTAAGGTCTTCCCTGCCCGGGCACTGGGACCTGGTTATATCAAGGACGTGTTGGCGCCGATGCCGTATCTCAAACTCATGCCAACCGGTGGTGTCGATCTGACGAACATTAAAACTTTCTTGACCGCCGGCGCTGTCGCCCTCGGCATCGGTGGCAATCTAATCGATGCCAAAGCCATCCAAGCCAGCGATTGGGCTGCCGTCACCAACATCGCACGTCAATACAGCGAGGCCGCCGCTCATGCATAGTCAATCTTCCGAGAAGGCCTCCCCAATTCAAACAGCCGAGAGCTTTGATGTGGTCACCTTGGGTGAAACCATGCTGCGATTCACGCCCCCCAGCCGCAATCGATTGGAGCAAGCTGATCATCTGCAGGTGCACATTGGAGGCAGCGAGTCCAATACGGCAGTGGGCCTGGCTCGACTGGGCCTGAAAACGACGTGGCTCTCGCGACTGCCAAGTACCGCGCTGGGCCGCATGGTCAGCGGCGAATTGGCCCGCTACGGTGTCGACGTATCGCACGTTGTCTGGACCGACAACGCGCGGTTGGGTTTGTACTTCTTAGAAGAAGCAGGACCACCCAGGGGCAGCCAGGTGATCTATGATCGCAGCGATTCAGCGATCAGTCGCATGACGCCCGATGAGTTGCCACGCAGTTTATTCGAAGCGAACAAGTTGCGGTTGTTTCATACTACTGGCATCACGCTGGCACTCAGTGAGAGCACGCGAGAGACCGCGCTACTGGCGGCCAAATTGGCTAAAGCGGCAGGTGCCTTGATCAGTTTCGATATCAACTATCGCAGTAAACTCTGGTCCCCGGCCGCCGCGGCTCAGCATTGTCAAAGTATGCTGCAATTGGCCGACTTGATCTTCATACCCGATCGAGACATACAAACGTTGTTTCAATTGCCTGCCGTTGATGAACCCGAACGAGCGCTCGAGACCTTGGCCGGTCGTTGGCCGCACGCGACTTGGGTCATGACGCGCGGACGTACTGGTTCGTCGGCTATCGCGCACGGCACGTTTTACGTAGAAGGTATCTTTGCATCAGACGAAGTGGGACGTTTAGGTGGCGGCGACGCGTTCAGCGCTGGCTTCCTGGCCCGCTATTTGGAGAGCCACGGTGACGTAGCGTCATCGCTGCGCTGGGGTGCTGCCACCTCAGCCTTGAAGTACAGCATTCCAGGCGACCTACCGTTAATGACGCGAGCCGAAGTCGAAGCGCTCGTAAAGAACAACTCGCCATCCACCAACATCAGCCGCTAGACGTTCATCGCGGCGTGTTTGGGTTGGCACCTATGTTTTCAGGAGTATCAATCGCGTGGGACGCTTCATCACCTTAGACGGCGTCGATGGCGGCGGCAAGTCAACTCAGGTCGAGTTGTTGACACAATGGCTGACCAGTCGCGGCCACAGCGTGCGCACCTATCGCGATCCCGGCAGCACACGTTTGGGCGAAGCCCTGCGCGAGATCCTCTTGCATCGCCAAGAGATCCCGCTGTCACCCACGGCTGAGATGCTGTTGTATATGGCCAGCCGCGCGCAGTTGGTCGAAGAAGTCCTTAAGCCCGCTTTGGCTCAATACGATTATGTGATCACCGATCGTTATCTGCTGGCCAACGTGGTCTATCAAGGCTGTGCTGGTGGACTTGATCCCAATTCGATCTGGCAAGTGGGTCGCGTCGCCACTGGAGGACTCGAGCCGGATCTGACGATCGTCTTGGATCTACCAATCGAAGTCGCCGCTGAGCGAATCACGCGAACGCGTGATCGTCTAGAGAGTCGCGGCAACGAGTACTTTCAACGCGTGCGCGAAGGGTTCTTGACGCAGCATACCTTGGCAGGTGGTCAATCGATCGTTATCGACGCCACTCAAACCATCGATGCGGTTCACCAACAGATTTGCAGCTTTATCGTTTAACAGTCAGCCGTAGGCGTACTCGTTCAACAGTCAGCCGCAGGCGTACTCGTTTAACAGTCAGCCGTAGGCGTACTCGTTTAATATAGCAGTGAGCCGTAGGCGCACTGAGTTTTGATGCGCGTACGGATGCTGCTCGTTTAACTCGCTACGTTCGGCAGTCGTTCCCAAGCCATGGCTTGGGAACGCCCGCTGATATTTAGACTAGACTAGCTGGATTAGCGACGACGTCCGCCGCCACCACCGCCGCCGCCATCACGACGACCGCCGCGTCCACCGCCACCGCCACCACCGCCGCGTGGACGATCATAACGACCACCGCGGTCGCCGCCACGATCACCACCGCCCGTACGTTCGGGACGTTCTGGTCGTTCGCCGGCTTCACCTTCGGTGAGATTGGCGAATTCATCTTCGATACCCAGTTCTTCCAGGGCACGCCGACGGCTGAGTTTGACGCGATCTTGTTCGTCGATATCGATGACGATGACCTTCATCGGGTCACCAACTTTGCAGATATCATCGACGCTCGACACAAAGCCGCTGGACAGTTCACTAATGTGGCACAGTCCCTCGCGACCAGGTAGGATTTCGACAAACGCGCCGAAATCGAGAATGCTCGAGACCACACCGTCGTAAACTTTACCGATCTGTGCCGTGGCGGTACACGCTTCGACACGGGCCAAGGCGGCCTTCGCGGCTTCACCGTCACTGGCTGCTACGGTTACCGAACCATCGTCCTCGACGTCGATCGTCGCACCGGTATCTTCCTGAATGGCGCGAATGTTCTTGCCGCCAGGACCGATCAACAAGCCAATCTTGTCGGGATCGATTTTCGTACGCAGCAATCGCGGCGCAAAGCGGCTGGTTTCAGTCCGCGGACGAGGAATCGCGGTGATCATCTTGCGCAGAATTTCCAT
>JADLDX010000020.1 GCA_020846515.1 Pirellulaceae bacterium | reverse complement strand
CGTACTTGAGGCAAGCAGCCACATACGTCCTCGATGTCGAGTAGTCCCTGTACGCGTCCGGCTCGCGGCTATACAGGTCGAACCATCACAGTACGCCTGCGGCTGACTGTTAAACGAGCCAACTGCTACACGTTTGCGTTTTGATCGTTATGCGCCGGGGCGGGTGTCGCAGGTCGAGCGGAGTTGCGACGGCTGTGGCGTGTGATGGCGGCTTGCACAAAATCCGTGAATAACGGGTGGGCCGACGTGGGTTTGGACTTGAACTCCGGATGGAACTGGACGGCCACAAACCAAGGATGATTCGGCAGTTCGATGATCTCGACCAGCCCACCATCTGGGCTGGTGCCTGAAAAGACCATCGAGTTGGCTTCGAATTGTTGTCGGTACACGTTATTGAACTCATATCGATGTCGATGACGCTCGACGATCGATGAGACGCCATAAGCCTGCTTGGCATGGCTACCTTCGCGCAGCTCCGCTGGTTGTTTGCCCAATCGCATCGTGCCACCCATACGTGTGATCTCGCGCTGTTCGTCGAGCAAGCAGATCACTGGGTGGGGCGTCTCGCGATCAAATTCACTGGAGTGAGCACGATCCAGGCCAATCACATTGCGTCCAAACTCGATCACGGCACATTGCATACCCAGGCAGATGCCAAAGAACGGAATGCCCTTTTCACGAGCGAATCTAATGGCTTGGACTTTGCCCTCGATACCGCGCTCTCCGAAACCGCCTGGCACGAGAATGCCGTCGTAGCCGCTGAGCACACATTCGGGCCCCTCACGTTCAATCTCGGAGCTCTGAATACGTCCCAGACGCACGGAGGCCTGATGATGAATGCCAGCGTGATCGAGCGCTTCGTAGATCGATTTATAAGCATCTTTGTGTTCAGCGTATTTGCCGACCACGGCGATGCTGATCTCGTGCTTAGGCTCCCGCTGACGTCGCAGAATCTCGTGCAAATGCTTCAAATCTGCTGGATGCGATGGCAACCCCAAGCGTTTAACGATCAGTTCGTCCAAGCCATTGTTGACCAGGCTGAGCGGGACTTCATAGATTGAAAAATCCTTGTCCTTTTCTTCGATCACCGCCTGGACCGGCACGTTACAGAACAGCGCGATTTTTTCGCGTTCCTCGCGCGAGATCGATTGCTCACAACGACAAATTAATACGTCGGGCTGGATACCAATTTGGCGAAGTTGCCCCACCGAATGTTGCGTGGGCTTGGTCTTTAACTCGGCGGCCGCCTTGAGGTAGGGCACGAGTGTCAAGTGAATGAACAGGCAGTTTTCTTCACCGGCTTCGCGAGGAAACTGGCGAATGGCTTCCAAAAACGGTAGGCTTTCGATGTCCCCCACCGTTCCGCCAATTTCGGTGATCACGACATCGACATCGCGTTCGCCCACCTTGCGGATGACGCTCTTGATTTCGTCCGTGATATGCGGGATGACCTGCACCGTCTTGCCAAGAAATTCGCCCCTTCGTTCCTTCTCGATGACCGACAAATAGATTTGGCCGGTCGTGTAATTGGAATCGCGCGTTAATGGGCCGCTGGTGAATCGTTCGTAATGGCCCAAGTCCAAATCGGTCTCGCTGCCATCGTCCAGCACATAAACTTCACCATGCTGATAGGGACTCATCGTCCCGGGGTCCACGTTGATATATGGATCAAGCTTTTGCATGCGCACGCGTAAGCCACGGGCTTCCAGCAACATACCTATCGAGGCGCTTGTCAGCCCTTTACCAATGGAACTAACTACCCCCCCAGTGACGAAGATGTGCTTAGTCATCCAGCTGCATTCCTGATCGGATGGTCTTGCTCTAAGGTACAACAACCGCTGATTGCCATCGGCCGGACCATGCTAGAGGCTCAGAAAAATCCGATCTTAGCAGGCGCAGCGTCGTCTGACAAAGGCCCGGTAATCATTCCAGGTATCGATACCCTGCGTGGGTTGTCCCACTATGCCAACCACAATATGGCAGCCCGCTTGCAGAAAACGCAGTTGTTCCAGTCGCTCCAACTGCTCTAGTGGGCTGGGTGGTAATTCTGACAGCTGCAACAAAAAGTCGCGGCGGTATCCATAAATACCCATGTGCTGAAGAAAGGCAGGCGGGTCACAGCTCAGCAGAGCGTCGTCCCAAGATCGAGCGTGCGGAATCGTTGAACGGCTGAAATAGAGTGCTCGACCTTGATGATCACAGACGACTTTGACACAAGACGGATCGTCCAAGCGTTCTCGTTGTCGAATGGGGGCCGCCAGCGTAGCCACATCGGCGGTCGGATTGTCTTCCAATAATTGGGCCACCAGATCGATGGCTTGCCCCGCGATCTCCGGCTCATCACCTTGCACATTGATGAAGACATCGACTTCTTCCAGGTGTCGAGCCACGGCGGCGACCCGATCTGTACCACTGGGCAAATCTGGGTCGGTCAAAAAAGCCTGGCCACCAAACGACTCAACTTCACTTTGCAAACGCAAGCTATCGACCGCCACGATAATCCCCGTGGGACGTTGGGCAGCTTGGGCGGCTTCGTAGGTATGCTGCAAGACGGTCTTGCCGGTTTCGCGAAGCAATAGCTTTTCCGGCAATCTAGTCGATGCCAGACGGGCCGGAATGACGATTTGACTACAGGTCTGCGTTTGAACAAGCGGGCCGTGCGAAGAGGCTTGGCCACACACTGCATCTTGTAATGCTGCCAATCGCGGAAAGCGAATCTCGGTGCTCACGCTTCTCGCAGCGTCAGATTGGGAACGACTGGTGATTTGGGATGAATCGGCATATTGGGTCATTTGCTTGGCATCCATGCGCGAGCAGAGAAGGGAGTCGGCCTTGGTGGTCAAACTACCACAGCGCGAACTGCAATCCCAGATCAATTTCAGTTCGCCCCATTGGGGTCGTCGGGCCTTCGGTTGAAAGCAAGTCGACACGTCCGCTTCGGGATTAAGGCACTTGTGGTGAGTCACACCCGTCATGAGCAATGAATGGCTAATGGGTCTTTTCTTTGGAGTTCTGGCTGCGGCTGGCTTGCTCCGGATGATGCGTCGTCGGCAGTTGGCTTTGATCGGTTTATTAAAAGAGTATGTAGATCGGCAGGTACAGTGGAGTCGGCGACGAGCCAAAGCGGAGGCAATCGCGGCGGCTGAAGACGCCAAGAAGGCGGCCAAAGCGAGCAAGAGTATGCCCATCGAAGTCCCCCACGATCAGGTGCCTGTAGGCTGAGCGGTTTGCGCCTATGGTAACGCTCAGGCAGAGAACAAAACTGCACCTATTCTCGAGCACCAGCGGTCTGAACCTTAAAATGATTGCATAGTTACAAGGTCTCACGGAGTGCCATTGCCGGCGCGTGAAGTCCATCCCGAGTAAGATAGAACGTAATGGCCGATCCTGCAGAACTGACCGTTGGTGATGTGCACTTGTTGCTGGCGCGCTGTTTCGACGCCCCCGAGAACCCACGCCTGATCTACAGGCTCGAATTCATGCACGGCGAGATACCGGTGGCCGTGTCTCTGGGTGGTTTATTTCACGACCTGAAAGTCGTGCGAATCATCGAGTCGGATTTCGACTTTGTGATATGCGTCGAGGATAGAGTACATCCCGCGTCCACATTGTCTAGCAATCGCATACTTAAGCACTCTGCCAAACGCGTTATCTACCAATAGCCTCGAAACGGCAAAGATCGTAGTTTGGGCAATCTTGCCCGAGTTCAAATTCAGATGATGGGCAAGGGTGCCCAAACTATGATTCGTTCGAGTCCCATGGTTGCCGTGCTTACAAATACGGCGAGAGCAACCTGGCGACACCGTCGCGTAGTCGTTGCCAGAGAGGACGTTCGTTAACTTCGCGTAGCGTTAGCTGTCGCCCGGCCGCGCGGCGTTGTTCGATTTGCAATTTCAGATCGGACGCTAGTTGACGGCAGTAAAGTTCGACGTTGATCTCGAAGTTCAAGCGCAGACTGCGCGGGTCCCAGTTGGTGGAACCGATCAGCGCCCATTCGTCGTCGACCAGCATCAGCTTGGTGTGATCAAACGGTGGCGGGGTCAACCATATTCGCGTACCATGCTCGAGGACTTGCCAGAGTTGGGCAGTGGACGCCCACTGCACAAATCGAAGATTGCCACGTTCGGGCAAGTAGATGTCTACTTGGATGCCGCGCATGGAGGCGACATTGAGGGCTGTAATGAGCGTGTCATCGGGCAGAAAGTAAGGCGTTACGATAGAGATCGATTGGCGAGCCACGCTGAGCGCACCGTGCAATAATTTGCGCATTCGATCGAGATCTTCATCGGGGCCATCGGCAATGCAGCGCGCGGCCACCGGGCCTTGCGCTGCCGCGCACCTGAACCAGTCTGGGCCGCTGAGTACTTCGTCGGTTGTAAATCGCCAGTCAATGGCGAAGATCTCTTGCAACTGACCAACCACTGGTCCAGAAATGCAGAAGTGTAAATCTCGAATGACATTTCGCGTACTGCGTTTGAGGAGATTGCCTTCGCGGATGTTCATGCCACCGGTAAAAGCTGTCGAGCCATCGACGATCAGCATTTTGCGGTGATTGCGAAGATTGGAATAGTGCAAGCGCCACGGCACTAAGGTTGGCAGGAAATAGGCCACCGGCACGCCGGCTTGTACCAGCGATCGGCGAATAGTTGGCCAGCGATAACTGGCGCCAACCATATCGACCAACACCCGCACCTTCACACCGCGCTGCACCGCAGCACCCAGTGATTGTACGAACTGTTTGCCGGCGAAATCCCGGTCGAAGATATAGGTCGCCAGCGTGATCGTACGTTGCGCTTGGTCAATCGCTGACAACATGGCGGGATAAGCTTCATCGCCATTGACCAGGACTTGAACAGCATTACCAGCTGTTAATGGTAAACCGCTAATCGTCTCGCCTAGTCGATTGAGATCTCGCAAACTGGGGCTGACGATTGCGCTGTCCTGTGCCAACGGCACCTGACATGGTTCCAACTCGACTAATGTTTGTGGACGCTTACGACGGGCATGACGTTCGATGCGATTGATGCCCAGCAGCAAGTAAAGAGTGGTCCCCAAAAATGGCGCTAACCAGATAATGCCGACCCAGGCCACCGTTGCGCGCACATTGCGTTTGTTGAGCACCACGTGCGCTGAGGCGATAAGCGAAATGCCAAAGTCGATAAAGGCCCAGATGGCCAGCGATTGAAGCTGAACAATCAATTGCATGCGGTTTCTCAGTTCCCGGTCGCGGCCTACTGCAGGCCCATCGTCTGCAGGCCCATCGCCTTTACCCTAGTCCCAGCCTGCCAACCACTCAATCGAAATTGGAGGTTATGCGGGCTGCGACTCATCCCAAATTGCTCGCAATGACTGGAGTCAGTTACAATAATGATCGCGAAAGCAAAAACGGCGTCGGTCTTTAGTCGGGCTAAACCGGACGCTAGCGCGCTTGCGACCAATCAGCCGCAGGGCGCTAGCCCACGGTTTTCCGCCCCTGATTCAGGGCTGAACCGGACGCTAGCGCGTGCCGGCTGATTAGCCGCAGGGCGCTAGCCCACGGTTTTCCGCCCTCATTAAGATCGACGCCATTCGGATAAACTCTCAGCCTGTAAGCAACTTTTACTGGGATCCCAGCAAAATAGTGGATCGACAGAAAGAGTGACAGCCTCCAACCTTGCATTTTTGGACTTACCATAGCGCCGACGGCCTATTGTGCTACGCGGACCGATTGTCCCACCTTAACTCCCACCAGGACTGCACCCATGTTTTTTCTTTGGCGTTTGCCGCTTGTATGTACCGTTTTGGCTATGTCTTTGACCGGCAGTCGGATGCTCAACGCGCAGACTGATGCCAAAGATGATGGCAAACTACGAATCATCTGTTTTGGTGCCCACCCCGATGATGCCGAGTACAAGAGCGGTGGCGTGGCAGCGATGTGGGCCAAGCAAGGTCATCACGTCAAGTTGGTTTCCGTCACCAACGGTGATATTGGACATTGGCAAATGGCTGGCGGCGCGTTGGCCAAACGTCGTACGGCGGAATCGGGCAAGGTCGCTGAGCGCTTGGGGGTAACGTCCGAGGTGCTGGACATCCATGACGGTGAATTATTGCCAACGCTTGAATATCGCCGGATGATTACCAGGCAGATCCGTCAGTGGCGCGCTGACATCGTGATTGCCCATCGACCCTGGGACTATCATCCGGATCATCGCTATGTGGGTGTGCTCGTGCAGGATGCAGCTTATATGGTGGCGGTGCCTTTCTTTTGCCCAGATACACCACCGCTGAAGAAGAATCCTGTCTTCTTATACTCGAGCGATGGCTTCAAGAAACCCTATCCGTTTGTGGCAGATATCGCTGTCGCTATCGACGATGTATTTGAACAAAAGGTAGATGCGTTGCTGGCGCTGGAGAGTCAAACGTTTGAAGGCGGTGCTTTGGGTTCTCAAGAAATGATGGACGCGGCGCCACCAGCCTCACAACCTGAAAAACGTAGAGAATGGTTGCGCGAGCGTTGGGACCGACGATCGAGCGACGAAGCCAAACGCTTTCGCACGTCGCTGGAACGTTGGTATGGCGCCGAACGTGCGGCCAAAGTAAAGTATGCCGAAGCGTTTGAGATCTGCGAATATGGTCGTCAACCCAGCGAAGTGGAGATCAAAATGCTGTTTCCGTTCTTTAAGTAACTTATGATGAAACGTATTGAGCAAAGTTAGTTTGGG
>JADLDX010000019.1 GCA_020846515.1 Pirellulaceae bacterium | reverse complement strand
GCGAGGGCGCTCGCGATGACAATACCTCGTGCTGGATACGCGTATCCCAAGTTCATTCCGGGAAGAGCTTTGGCGGGATCGACATTCCACGTGTGGGCGAAGAAGTGGTCGTATCGTTCCTCGAAGGCGATCTCGACCGGCCGCTGATCACCGGTCGAGTCTATCATCAGGAATCGATGCCTCCCTTCGGCTTGCCCGCTGAAAAGACTCGGTCCGGTATGAAGACCAAAACGTACAAGGGCAGCGGCTACAACGAATTGACCATGGATGATACGCCCGGCAGCGAGCAAATCCGGATTCACGGCGAGTTCAATCTCGATACTCACATCGAACACGATGAAACTCACTTGATCGGTAACAATCGCACCAAGACGGTCGGAGCCGACGAGCAGCATACCATTGGCGGTCAGCGCCAGAAAACGTTCGGTAAAGATGAAACGGTGGTCATCGGTCAAAATCGGCGCAAAGATGTAGGTCAAAACGAATCAGTTACCATAGGTCAAACGCTCGGCATGACCATTGGCGAAGATATGCAAACATCTGTAGGAAAAAATGAGCTAACGTCGATTGGGAAAGATTCCAGTCTGCAAGTGTCGGGCGAGCGCAGCGCGGCTGTGGGTAAGAGCGATAGCCTCAGCGTTGGTGAAAATCGATCCGTGTCCGTCGCCAAGAACGATAGCTTGGCGGTTGGCAAAAAGTTGGTCGTAGAGGCCGCCGACGAGATTGTCTTTAAGTCTGGAGCCTCAGAGATTGTGATGAAAAAGAATGGTGACATTCTGATCAAGGGCAAGAATATCAATGTAGAGGCATCTGGTAAGATCACGGCCAAAGCTTCAAGTGATGTCAAAATCAGTGGAAGCAAAGTCAACGTCAACTAATCTCCGCCCAGCCACAAGATCGATCTGCGTATGGAACTTGTAAATATGACTCCGTTCGCCGGTCAGTTGTTGGTTACTTCCAATGGACGCGGCAAAGAGATCCTGGTGGTGGTCTGCAAAGCCTCCTTCAGTGTCGCCCGTGGTGTTCACTTGTTGGATAAGCAGCTACCCATTCAACCGGTCGATTCCTTTAACGGGCCGCCTGAAGCTTCATCGATCAAAGACTTCAGTGACCTGGTGCCGGAAAAACCGAATGTGGATGTGGTACTACAAGGCTCGGCCGTCCCGCGCCGCCAGGGAGAAACTGAGGTTGAGGTGCGTTGCCGATTCGGTCATCACTGGGAAAAAACGATCCAGGTCTTCGGGAAACGCCAATGGAAATCCAACGGATTTTTCCTCGCGCCCTCGTCGCCCGAGCCGATTCAAAAGATTCCCCTGCAGTACGAGTTTGCCTTTGGCGGGGCCGATCTTTCGAATCCTGATCGCCCAGCAGGCTTCGCCATGAATCCGGTGGGGCGAGGCTTTGCTGGCCGCTACTCCACGAAAAACTTTACCGACGAACCTGTGCCCAATCTTGTTCTGCTCGGGGAAAGTATGCAAGCGCCGACCAATCATGCCAAGGTGGCCGGGTTCGGCTGGATTGCGGGGCATTGGCAACCTCGCATGACCTACGCAGGAACTTATGATGACAACTGGCTAAAAAACGACATGCCCATTTACCTCGAGATTTTGACGCCCGCTACTTTAATGCCGCCCCAGAGGATCAGCAAATCCAAGGTGATCTGACAGGCGATGAGGTCGTCGAAGTGCAGAACGTGGGGCCGCACGGTGCATTAACGTTCGAACTACCTAAAGTGGACATCGTGGTGAGTGTCTGTCTGGGCGAAGATTTGATCGAACGTCCTATGCGGTGTGATACGGTCATCGTAAACGCGGATCACGCCACGCTCAGCATGGTGTGGCGCGCCAGCTTCGATGTTCATCAACAGGTAGCAAAACTGCATTGGTGCAGCCTCGAACAATCGGGAGGCCAATGATGTCGGCACGCAACATCGTGGTCACGGGGCTTGGGATGCAGAGCGCGGTGGGCAGCTGCGCCGATCAAACTTGTGCCGCGGTGCGGGCTGGCATCAATCGATTTGCTCAGTGGCAATGGTTTACACCGAATGCGGAGGACGAGTCCGAAGAGGAAGCCGGTCCAACGGGTGTGACTGCTTCCGCGGTGGAACCTGATCTTGGCGATAAAGAATGGACCGAAAAATCGCTGATGCTGTTGCTAACGCCATTTTTCGAAGCTGTCTGGCATGCCAAGCTAACCGACGACCAGCCGGCCAATTCCAGGAACGTTAAGGTCTATGTGGCCACGCCTTATATCGATCGCGATCTGTCCAGCTCGGAGGCCGATGATCCCGACGACGCAGATGATCTAGAGGATAGCGACCTGGGGGATGACCTGGGTGATAACACTGGTGACGACGATGATGAAACAGACGTGGCCGCTAGTCGCGGCTCCGTCGCGTCAACTCCGTCGTCCGTTGAGGGCGTGCCGCCCAGTTACAACATGTTCACCAAATTGGTGAATGAATTAGTCAGTGAGGCCCTGAACGTAACCAAGGTTAAATTCTTTCCCAATGATCACGCGGCCGGTGGAGCAGCGATGGCTGCGGCCATGCACGACTTGGAGAATGGACAAGCTGACGTGGGCATTGTTGTGGGCCTCGATTCACTATTGCATACAGCCAACCTGGAATACTTGATCGATAATGGATATTTGAAATCCAGCGCCAATCCAACTGGAGCCATACCAGGCGAAGCTGCGGCTGTGCTGGTCCTTGAGACACTTAAGCATGCCCTGGATCGTCAGGTCACGCCGCTAGCATCATTGGGGCCGGTAAGCTTGGAAATGGAGAGTTACCAAATTGGCGACGACCAGGCCATCACGGGCAGGTCGCTCTCGAATGTGCTGCGGTCAGCTGTAGAAGCCGCCGGCGGTGCGGGCCAGTTTTTTAATGTCATGGTCGATCTGAATGGGCAACGCGCCAGGTTCATCGAGTGGGCGACCGTCGAGACTCGATGCATGCATCAGTTTCCACGAGGTTGGCGTCTGAATCACCCCGCTGACTGCATTGGCGATGTTGGCGCCGCCTATATCCCACTGGCGGTCGGCTTGGCGGCACGGGCAATGTTTCGAGGCTACGAAGACAGCCCAACGGTCATTTGTTCATCGTCGCTTCGCGGTGAACGCGCAGCACTCTCTGTTTTTCCATGGAGATCCTAACACCATGCCTGCGACTGTAATTGTCAATTTTATGACGGTAGTTCATAAGGCCAGCAGTGGAATGGTCATGGTGTTTCCGGACGTTTGTAAAACGCCATCGCCGGGTGGACCCATTCCGATTCCATATCCAAACATGGCCATGTCTTCCGACACCTTCAATGGTGCGAAAACCGTGAAGTGCGACGGTCAGCCCATCATGATCAAGTCGTCGTATTTCATGACCAGTACTGGTGACGAACCTGGCGTAGCCTTGGGTGTAGTCTCCAATCGCATCAAGGGAAAAGCTTACCCCAAGATGTACTCGTTCGATGTCAAGGCCGACGGCGAAAATGTGTTTCGGCTGGCCGACATCATGTTGCTTAATGGCTCGTCGCCAACCAACACTCCACCTGCGCCCGAAATTCAGCCACCAGCCTTCGGACTGGGCAACTTGATGTCGCCCAAGAAACGCAAGATCAAGGAAGTCAAGTGGAACTTAGGTGAAGCCTGCTGCGGCGACGAAGTCAAGTTTGAGGTGAAGACCGAGAACCTGGCTGGCAAGAGTGTGGGGATCAAGATCGCACAAGCCTCTGGTAGCACGATAGCCAGTGGTTCGATCACCATGAATAGTGAGGAGCAGGTCTGCAAGTGGGTCACGCGGCGTGGCCCATGGCGAAAGACGGTCAATCTGCAAGTCACCGCCTCTGGTTATGGCAAGGCTCGGAAATCGGGAAACCTCAAGATTAAAAAAGTGGAGGATGTGCCCGAGGAAATCATCTCGCAGCAGCGGCTGACACCTCAATACATCAAACATACATTACCCAATGGCACTGAGGTCTGGCTGCCCAATGGCAAGAACTATGGTTGGGATATGACCTATGGCATCCAAATCAAGCGAGGGGCGTTGATCGTTACCAAGAAGATCAATTTTGATCTCAAGAACGGGGCCAAAGCCACTACTTTGCGCAAGCAAATGTGGAAGCTGGAGATTGAAAGTATTTGGGACAAGAAATGGAAGTTGCATCGCAAGAAATGCTTGCGAAAAGCCACCTGCAATTGTGCGCATAATCGAGCCTGCTGCATGTTCCCTATTCGGATATTATGCAAGTACGGCGCAGGACACGGAAAGAAAGTGGCGCTCAACAAAGGCACGAATAACCCAAGCGACTGGGGCGGGCCTAACTGGTGGTACTCGCATACCTGGTGGGAAGGACACACGGGTGTGCCTGTTACGGTGCGGGCACACGAATTTGGGCACTTGATTGGCATGTACGACGAGTATCCGGCTGGCGCGTGTGACCCGGCGCGCAAATACACGGACGACCCGACCAGTATCATGAGTTCGGGCAGTTGGTCTTACAAACGCCATATGATCGACTTTCACACCTGGTTCGATTCAAAAGCCAAAGGCCAAATCGGTGAAACGAAGGTCCTGAGATGGTAAGGCGAACATCAACGTTGACATCACTCGTACCGAGTGCCACAGCCACTAAACTTGTTGCTATATCGACGATTGATTTCCATAGCATGGCTGCGATTGCGCTGCGACACTCGCTGTTTTGGCTGGTTGTTTCCAGCGGTATACTGGCCGGCAGCTATGGCACATCTCAAACTCCCAAACCCAAACCCAAATCGCAATCGAGTACCAAAGAAATGGATCGGCCTTACTTGATGATAAACTCCGCGATTCCCGGTGGCTTTGTGGCGGCGACCATTGTCAAGGATGCTGACAGTTTCGTGGAAGTGACAGCCAATTTGGGCAGTCAAGAAATTGGCAAGTACAAGCGTAAGGTCGAGTCTTTGGTATACGATGCCTGCGATCGCGATCTACAAAGCTCAGACTTTGCAAATCTGAAATCCCCCGACACCTTTGAACCAACCATGCCCACGATCACTTTCGGGCGGGGCATCGGAAATGATGTCAGTACCATTCAAATGCGGACCTTTGGATTGCGTGACGTCCCCGAGAAGGCCAGGCCTTTCTTGGAGTCGAGTAAGAAAGCGATCGACTATGTCCGTCAATCCAAGCTCAGAGTGATTCAAGGAACGGTCCAATCCACGCAAGCCAAGTTTTCGACGCAGGACGCGATTGGTTTTGAAATCACGCTAACCAACGTGGGCTCCGAGGCTGTTTCTATATCTAACCCGCTCAATGGCGAGTCTCCCGTGACTGCTGTGGTGGTCGCTTTATCAAAGCTGGCCGGTAATGAGGCTTCTCCGCCCGAAGTCATCGAAGTCCGTAAAAATGAGCTGCGGTTCATTCAACGAGATACTCCAGATCAGCCACAAGTCGCGGGTGCAAAAATCCGCCTGTTGGCCGAGGCCTCGTTGTCCATGTTGGTGAAGAAGCCGCTCTACCTCAAGCCTGGTCAGTACCGGGCCACGGTTGTCCTGCATTTTGTGAATATGGATAGCAAGGACGGTTCGGAGATTTCCGGCAAGCTCTCCCTGCAAGCCGAGTCCTTTCTGGTTGAACAATAATTAGTCGAGAAGAGGTCCATGATGAGTTTGATTGAAAGTATGGGCGCTAGTTTGGCTTCGCCAGGTGTGACGCCAGGACAAATCGTCGAGCTGACGGAAAGCGGTTATGCTTTGGTACAAGTAACGCGACCAGATGGCTCGGAATCAAGTAAGTTCCTGTGCCGCTTTCTACTCAACGCGGATGGTTTTTCTGTCCCCGTGGCCGTCGGCGACGTGGTGCTAGTGCTCGTGCCGTCCAGTTACGAGGACACGGGCTGCATCTTGGGCAAGATTGGCGCTTACAATCCGCCCGACAAGGAACATGTATTGATCGAAGCCGGCCAGGAATTGTCTCTGCGCTGTGGCAACGCGTCCATAAAAATGCGCAGCGATGGCAAGGTCCTGACCAGTGCCGTCGACATTTCTTCGTTAGCCAAGCGGACCCACAAAGTGCGCGGCGGGTCGGTGCAGATAAACTAAGGAACGCCCGCCTGAGCATGAGCTTGCCAACTTACGTGAAATAACTTGCACAGCCTGAGACAGGTCACGACTCTAACCCAGCCAGTCAAGCCGTATGATTGTAGAAAAGAAGCCGTGGATTGGCAGCGTAATCGAAGAGCATTTTGAAGAGCTTCAAGCGCTGTGGCTATTGAGACAGAACAAGCTTGTGGCTCGAGATTGGTTCGTCGCGGATTTAGACAAGCTGGACCGACGCATCGCAGCTCACGTCGATGGGCTAGTGCTTTCGGTGCCTCAGGCGGAGGCGATGTTTGACGAATTGCTGGCAGGCAACGAGGAGCAGGTATTCTCAGCTTGCTTGCCTCTGCTGTATTATGCTGATCGAACCGAGCAAATCACGGTGGCACTGAAGAAGGCGAAAGTGGCCAATCTCATGGGCTTTGCCTATGCTTTTGGCCTAATGCCGCGGTATGTCGAGCGACGAGATGTACATGGCCGGGTTGACTTAACGGGGCCCGCGCTTGAGGCAGTTGCCCTTGGGTTGGCATACCATGGAAATACCTCCATGACCTCGTCGCTGGCCGAGAAATCTCTGGGCTCAGAGCATGGTCCTCAAGAGGTGAACAGTTGGAGGCTGTTGGCGCACTCAGCAGGAATTTCGATTTCGCCTGAAACGCTTGAATCTGCCTGGAGTTCGGCTGATCCATTCCTCGTGCAGGCAGCGACTCGAGCCGTCTTGTGGTCCGCCCAGCCATGGTTATTGCAGTACTGTCGCCAGCAAGTCACGGCTAAAACTTCGTTTCGCTTGCCGGCTGGTCGGGTGCTGGCCATCCTCGGCGGCGACACCGACTTGCCGCTGATCGAATCGATTGCCACCGATGATGCCTTGCCAGCGGATCGTCTTCAGGTTGTCAGCGATTATGGGCGTGCCAAATTGATTCCACTCTTATGTGAGCGGCTGAAGTCTGAAGACATGGCCGTCAAGATCATGGCGGGCAAGGAATTCCACCGATTAACGGGCATCAACGTCGAAACGACGCAACTGGCCACCCTGCCAGCTAACTCAGCGAACTCAAATAACTCATCGAACCCAGCCCGCGATGAAGCCTCGGCAGAGTTTGAGGCGGCCTTTGATGACGACGAGCTAATTCCCGATTCTGAACGGGCTGAAGAGGCTTGGAAACAGCATCAACAGCAGTGGAGTTCCGGCCGCAGAATCCATCGAGGCACGGCATCGAAGGATGAAGAACAGATTGGCAGTGTGTCGGCTGATTTGGTGGAGCAGGCCCAGGCCATGATGCGACTGCGTTGCGGTGGAAACGTCCGGT
>JADLDX010000018.1 GCA_020846515.1 Pirellulaceae bacterium | reverse complement strand
GGGCCGATTGAATGATTTGACACCATTCATCAGGTCGAATCTTTTCGCGCACCGCCACGACCATCGCTTGATTGCTGCGCAGCAGCTCGGCTGCCAATCGCCAGTGGCCTTTGGATGTTAAGGACATCAAGGCGCGATATAAATTGCCGCCCGACAACTGCATCAGTTCAGCCAGTTCGTCGTTGTCTGTCGGACTGATTTCGAGTTTCAGTAACAGCTCGAGCACCCGCACAGCACTAGCCGTCTGTCGATCGCTGATGGTACTGGCTTCGCGAAGTGCCGGTAGTGCCGCCGAGCCTTGTTGCCACAACTGCATAAAGGCGCGACGTCGAGTAGCAAACTCCTGCGCACCTAGTTCGCGGATCCAATCCCCGATCGCGGCGCTATCCGGCTGGTCGGCCGCCGCTGGTTTGGTTTGAGCACTGGACTGGTCTTTTGTCTGGGGAGCAACTTGAGAGACAACTGGCTCTGTGGGTTGATCGTCGGCACTTAAGTGCTCGGCCAGTTCGCCGTGAAGGCCTATCCAAGCCAGTAGACAGAGCACGCGGTGAGCAGTAACTGTACGATCCATGGCAATCCTCAACCCATATTTCCGTCGACGCTGGCAGCCGGATTTCAATCCTTCCATAATACACGTTTAGGCGTGTATGCGGGTGTGCCACGAGCCGCGTTGTATTGAGTCGGCCCCGAACATACCACGAGGTGATCGCCTACTTCTTCGTCTCGACGGGCTTGCGTCGGCGGGGGTACAGTGTGCGGCACAGCTCGCAGGTGGTTCCCTGGCAAGCCCGCGCCGTGCAGTGCTCGCGACCGTAGTAGATGATCTGCAAGTGCAAGCGATTCCAGGTCGACTCAGGGAACAGGCTTTTCAGGTCCCGCTCAGTCTGTTCGACGTTTTTACCATCGGTCAGTCCCCAGCGCTGCGCCAGGCGATGGATGTGGGTATCGACGGGAAAGGCTGGCTGCCCAAAAGCCTGGCACATGACCACGCTGGCCGTTTTGTGTCCTACGCCGGGCAGTTCTTCCAAGGCAGCCATGTCGCCAGGCACCTGGCCGTCGTAGCGGTCGACCAGGATCGCGGACAGTTCGCGGATAGCCTTGGCCTTGCGTGGTGCCAGCCCCAAAGGCTTGATGATATTGAGAATTTCCTCCACCGTGCGTTGGCTCATCGCTAGCGGGTTATCGGCGAGCTGCCACAGGGCGGGGGTGACGCGATTGACCATTTTGTCGGTGCATTGGGCACTTAAAAGCACCGCCACCAGCAGTGTATACGCGTCGCGATGATCCAACGGTATCGGTGGATCAGGATAGAGTTCGGTCAGTCGCTGCAAGATGGTTTCAGCGCGTTGCTTTTTGTTCATAGGCGAAAGACTGGGGTCCAATCGGAAGACTATTTGGCATGTCGATTAGGGTTGTGATATGCTGGCAACCCGGGCAGAGTCCGTAGTATAATACGCCTGCGCGTTCCGCGTTTCCTACCTCAACTTCTCCATTTCTTGCTCCCAGAGGCTACTCATGAGCGAACAAACACGTCGCAGTTTTCTTCAAAAGTCGATGATGGCTACGGCCTCGGCTTATGCACTATCCCAAGCCGGCCTGGCAACTAGTATGGCCGAGGGAGCTCAAGAGAGTTCCGGCGACAAACTGCGCTGCGCCGTGATCGGTGCTGGTGGTCGTGGTGGCAGTCACATCTCCGGCATGCTCAACCGCAAAGACGTGGTCATTACTCACATTTGCGACGTCGATGAAAAGACCGGTGGCCGCCGCTGCGAAGACATCGGCAAGGCTCAAGGTCAAAAGCCGTCGTGGGTACCTGATATTCGCAAATTGCTCGATGACAAGTCGATCGATTTTGTGACGATCGCCACTCCCAACCATTGGCACTCGTTGGCTGCTATCTACGCGGTGCAAGCCGGCAAAGATGTGTATGTCGAAAAGCCGGTCAGCCACAATGTGTTGGAAGGTCGACGTCTGGTCCAAGTGGCTCGCAAGCACAACAAGATCGTGCAAACGGGCACCCAATGCCGATCCAATCCGGGCATGCGCGATGCCATGGCCTTCATTCATGGTGGCGGTATTGGCGATGTGACGATTGCCCGCGGTTTGTGCTACAAGCGCCGCAAGGCCATCGGAGCTCGCGGTGAGTATCCAGTGCCAGCTGGCATCGATTACGATCTGTGGCTTGGACCAGCACCTAAGAAGCCTCTGACTCGTCCAAACTTCCATTATGACTGGCACTGGCAATGGGATTACGGCAACGGTGACTTGGGCAACCAAGGCATCCATCAAATGGACTTGTGCCGTTGGGCGCTGAACAAGAACACGATCGCCGATAGCGTGGTCAGCTACGGTGGCCGCTTCGGCTACGAAGATGCTGGCGAAACCGCCAACACGCAAATCGTCCAACTTGGCTACGGTTCGCAGCAGTTGGTCTTCGAAGTTCGCGGCTTGGAAACCAAGGACTACCGTGGTGCCAACGTCGGCATCATCATCGAAGGTACCAAGGGCTATCTCATGATGAGCTCCTATGACACCGGCGTCGCCTTTGACGCAGATGGCAAAGAGATCAAGAAGTTCAAGGGTGGCGGTGATCAGCATCACTATGCCAATTTCCTGGATGCCGTGCGCTCGCGCGACTACAAGAAATTGAACGCCGATGTTGAAGAAGGTCACTTGTCCAGCGCCTTGTGCCATCTAGGCAATATCTCTATGCGCATGGGCAAGCCGATCGCTGGCGCTGATGTGCCTGCCGTCCTCAAAGAACACAAAGGCCATGAAGACATGGTGGCCACGTTCAAGCGTACGGCTGAGCATCTCACGGCCAACTCGACCGATCCTGACACACTGATGTTCGCGGTCGGCCCAATGCTCAAACTCGATCCGAAGGCCGAAGTCTTCACCGCATCCGCTGAGGCCAATACGATGCTGACACGCGAGTATCGCGCACCGTATACGTTGCCATCGGAAAGCGAAGTCTAAGCCATCGTTTAACAGTCAGCCGCAGGCGTACTCT
>JADLDX010000017.1 GCA_020846515.1 Pirellulaceae bacterium | reverse complement strand
GGTCAGACGGTGGACTGGGGCGAAATCCACCGCCTGGCGGCAGTGGCTACATGATTGGGCCATCCACCGCCTGGCGGCGGTGGCTCCGGGATTGCGGTGGCTACGGGGTTAGGCTCCTCGGAGCAACCCGGTTAAAATTTCTACCAGCCGCACGGCTTCCTGCTGGCTAGTCGCATGCGTCAGCACTTCAGTCCGCCCGGCGGCACCCAGGGCTCGAGCGGCCGGAAGATCGCTGACGACACTAGCCAGCTGTTCGGCCAGCGCATGCACATCGCCCAGGGGCACTAGATGGCCACCACCCAATCTCGCCACCAATTCCGGAAAGGCCGCGTGAGCCGGCAATACAACTGGTACGCCGGCGGCCAAGGCTTCCAACACGAACAGGCCCTTGGGTTCAAAGTGCGTGACCGGTACGCTCAACACGTCAATGCTCCGCAGAAACTCCAGCTTGCCCGCGCGATCAACGCTGCCCCAATAGCGCGTACGGTCGGTCAGCCCCGCGTCGGCCAAACGCCTTTGAATCTGCGCCCAGTAGTCGTGATGCTGTGGTCCAAGCCAGCCCGCAATTTCTAACCGCACCTTGGGATGCTTGGCAGCCAACTCGATAAACGCATCGGCCAGGACGTGCAGGCCTTTCTCAGGAGCCAACCGCGCCAGGTATCCGATCACTGGCGGGCGATCCACCGAGGCGGCACGCTCGAAGTTCACAAAGTCAGTTGTGTCCAAAGTTAGCGGCGTGACCTGCCACTGATCAGGCCTCAATCCCAGACGAGCCTGCATGCGCTCCCCATAAGCTCGCGAATGCACCAAGAACAGATCGACCTGCTTGGCCAGCTGCCTGAGCAACTGCATCGACTGCTCACGAAATGGTTCCGTCAACTGATCAAAAAATGCATCGTCCCCTTGCAGGATCACCACGATCGGGCAACCGATGCGTTTGCGAATTTCAGGAATGGCCCCGCCGATCAGCAAGTTCGAAAAGATGATTGCTTGCGGCCGGATATCGCTGGCCAACCAATCGACCAATCGATCTACTTCCTTACGCTGATTGCCATCCTTGCCCTGCAACATGGAGACGGTTAAGCCACCCAGTTTGTCAGCCGTGGTCCCCATCGAGCGCGAAGCAATCCAGCCGACCAGCTTGGGCGAACTCAAAAAGCGATCGGCCCAACGCGGCAATAACCGGGCTAGCGGAAAGATCTGTTGCAGGTAAACGTTCAGCCCGCCATAGAACAATTGCCCTCGAGCAACACTCGGTTCGTCGGTCAGAATCGGCGTATAGGTTGGCACCAGCAAGGCGTCATGACCACCGGCAATCAATGCCTTGGCCACAGCGTTATCATGCAGGCAACTGCCGCAGTACATACCCGCCGCACCAGCCGTTAAATACACAATCTGCAATGCTCACCTCATGATCTTTGGGCGAAGCTCTTATTCACCGTCGCGGATCTGGTAGCCGCCGCTGCCAAGCGGTGGCTTTCGCCTCCAGCAGAGTCCACCGTCTGGCGACGGTGGGTACTAGTCACTACCCAGTCCACCGTCTGGCGACAGGGGCTACAATCCACCGTCTGGCGGCAGTGGCTACGCAGTCCACCGTCTGGCGACGGTGACGCGATGTGGAAGTGCTGGGTTACGGATACTTGATGCCACTCTTGCGATCAACCGATTGATTGGCGATCTCGCGGAAGAAGGCGACTGATTCATCCACTTCATCGGCTTGAATCAACACCACATCGCCGGGTTGGGCCAAGTTGAGCGCTTGCTGAGCGGCCTCTTTCCAAGTAGCGAACCCAATTTGTTCTTGGCAACGCTTGCCGTGCTTGAGCCCTTCGCCGAACAGTCGAATAATGTCGCCACGTTCTCGTCCGCGAACGTAAGAACCTTCGTACAGCAGCACTCGATCAAAACTATCGCCCAGCAAGCGGCCTTGTTCGATCATGTCGCTATCGCGACGATCACCGGCGGCCGAGTAGACCGCTAGCCGACGCGAGCTGGCGAAGCTGGCAATTGCATCCAGCACGCTCTTCAGGGCGGAAGGATTGTGGCCATAATCGACGACGATCGTCGCGCCTTTGAGCTGGAAAAGATTGAACCGTCCAGGGCTGGATTCGAGCGAGGGTGCAAAGGTTTCCAGGCCAGCTCGGATGAACTCAGCTGGTACTCCCAACGCCCACGTCGCTGCCACGGCAGCCATGACGTTTTCCACTTGAAACTTGATTTTGCCGGCATGCGTCAGCGGCACTCGATCCAACGTAATCAGGGCGAACTCAGAGGCACCGTGTGCCAAGACCAAGGAACCATCGCGAGTGAACACCACACGTCCTTCTTCGGCGCGGCGCTGGATCAACAATGGATTGTCGGCTGCGTGCGAGAAGAAGACCACCGACCCGCGGCATGCACCGGCCATAGCCGCCACCAAAGGATCGTCCGCATTCAAGACGGCGGAACCGTTTTTATCAACAGCCTCCACCGGGATGCGTTTCACTTCAGCCAGTTGTTCACGCGTATGGATATGACCAATGCCCAGGTGATCACCTTCACCCACATTGGTCACGATGGCCACATCACATACATCAAAGGCCAGGCCTTCGCGGAGCATTCCGCCGCGAGCCGTTTCGAGGACGGCCGCATCGATCATGGGATTGGTCAGAACTTTGCGTGCGCTTTGTGGGCCACTGCAGTCGCCGTCATCGATGCGTCGGGCGCCAATGAACACGCCATCGGTCGTGGTCATCCCAACGCGTTTGCCTTGTTGTGACAAAATGTGGGCGACCAGACGAGTCGTTGTCGTCTTGCCATTGACGCCGGTAATCGAGACGACAGGGATGCGGCCATTATCCGCGGCCGGGAACAACATATCGATGATGGCTTCGCCAACGGGGCGCGATTGACCTTCCGAAGGCTGCAAGTGCATGCGCAGTCCCGGACCGGCGTTCACTTCGACAATGCCACCTTGCTGCGATTCCAAAGAGACCGAGATGTCTTTAGCAATGACATCGACCCCGGCAATGTCCAAGCCAACGATGCGCGCAGCCTCGATAGCGCGAGCTGCAACTTCAGGGTGAACGATATCGGTCACATCGCAAGCGGTGCCGCCGGTGCTCAAGTTTGCGTTGCGACGAATAAGCACAATGTGTCCGGCCTTGGGCACGCTGTCGGGCGTAAAGCCTTGTTGGGCCAGCACGGCTTCGGCCACGGGATCCAAGGTGATGAAACTCATCACCGTCGAATGACCGTCGCTACGGCGCGGATCTTTGTTCACTTCGGCCACCAGTTGTCGCACGCTGGATCGGCCATCGCCGACGACCTGAGCCGGCACGCGGCGAGCGGCGGCGATCAAACGATCACCAACAACCAATAAGCGGTAGTCGTCGCCTTCCAGATACTTTTCGACCACCACGGTCGATTCTTCTTGACGAGCATTCTCGTAGGCCGCAGTGACTTCGGCTTGAGTCAATAGATTGGTGGTCACCCCCCGGCCATGATTGCCATATTGTGGCTTGACGACCACAGGCAATCCCAACTCTTGAGCCGTCTCCCAGGCTTCAGCCGCGTCCTGCACCGGACAACCTTTAGGCACCGGGATACCAGCCGACGAAAGCAGCTTGCGAGTGAGCTCTTTATCCTGAGCAATTGATTCGGCGATCGCGCTGGTGCGGTCTGTTTCGGCCGTCAAAATTCGACGCTGCTTGGCGCCGTAACCCAATTGGACCAATGAACCACTATTCAAACGCGTGTAAGGAATACCGCGACCAGTGGCGGCATCCACGATCGAACGCGTGCTTGGCCCCAAGCAGACGTCGTACGCCATCTCGCGCAGTGCGGCGATCTCAGTGGGTAGATCGAAGGCCTGACCCTGCAAGGCGGCCGTGATCAAACGCACGCCCAGTTCGAGTGCCGTCTTGGCAACTTGTTCATTGACGTACTCGACGACTACGCGATACAGACCGGCGTCTTCAATCTCGTGGGTGC
>JADLDX010000016.1 GCA_020846515.1 Pirellulaceae bacterium | reverse complement strand
CCCTGCCGATGGCGATCTGCGATTTGCGCCACTTGCAGATAAAGAGTAGATAACGATGATTTAGAATGTTAATTCGACGGCTTGGTTCCCGGCTAGAAATGGTCTCGAACCAAGCTCATTTGATATATTTGTAACTTATGGAATCAATAATCCAACGTGATCAAGAGTGGGTGCTGCTCAGCATTGAGCTTCGGCACGGAATTTTCGGACTGCTGATGACGGCAACGGACGATCGCGCCCCTGTTCAACAATCAGCAGGCTCTGCGGATTCGGCATGCACTGAGGATATTGGTGCAGTCGACGCGACGCTGAATGGTGACCAGAATGCTTATCAACGGATAGTGAGCAAGTATCAAGCGGCGATTGCGCAGCAGATGCAGCGATTTTCGCGGCAACCTTTGGTGATCGAGGAGTTGGTTCACGATGTATTCGTGGAAGCTTTCCTCAGCTTAAAGTCCTACCGCTCAACTGCACCTTTGCTCCATTGGTTACGCAAGATCGCAGTGCGTGTCGGTTACCGATTTTGGTCGACACGAACGCGAGAGAGGAAGACAGTGATCTCGCTGGCACAGATCAATGAAGGCATCGAGTTGCTTGGAAGCCAAGCAGAGACGTCATCAATCGTAGCCAGTGACTTGCTCGGAGATTTGCTCTCCGTTTTGGGGCCACGAGATCGCCTTGTGTTGACATTACTTTACTGGGATGGGTGTAGCGTCGCAGAAGCTTCAGAATTGGCCGGTTGGACGCAAACGATGGTGAAGGTTCAAGCGTACCGCGCCCGCAAACGACTGAAGCAACTTCTTGAGGAATCCAAATGACGAACAACGTTGACAAACTCTTGGCTGATTTATCAAGAGCTGCTAGATCCGAGCCCGCACCGTCTGTAGAAGTAAGTGAGCAGGTAATGCGAACACTTACCCACCTTCCCTTTATTGCTCCTGTGGACTACTTACCAATTGTGTTCGCCGGCGCAGCTCTGGCCCTCGCGGCGATCATACTGGTGGCATTGTTCCCTGCCTGGCAATCGTTGAGCGAGCCCTGGGCGGCTTACCTTCCGTAAGTCAAAATAGACTTGTATATGGTCACTGAAAAAACTTTAACGAATTCGCCAACCAACCTGGAGTCACAGATGCGTCGCGCCTTGCCGCGATGGATACAGATGGGCGTCTTGCTGCTCGTTTTCGTGGCTGGTGGGATTGTTGGGGCGATGGTCGCGACCAAAGCACTCCATGCTCGCCTGGAATACTATCGCCAAAACGGAGACGCGTTAGTAAAGGATATTGTTCCACGACTTCGCACACGACTGACACTGACAGGGGAACAGTCATCGCAATTTGAAGAGATCATGGAACGGCGGCATCCACGTATGCTGGATGTCCGTCGTAAGGGAGCAGATGAGATGCTTGCCGAGTTCCAGGCGATGGAGGACGAAGTCGCTGAAGTCCTCGATCCGAAACAACGGGAGTCCTGGCGAAAGATCGCGGAGTCGGTCCGAAATCGCTTTATTGCAGTCAGTCCGTAGTGATTTCCAGCAAACTAGTTCTTGATTCGGTGCTTCTTGTGTTGTCCCTCCAGATCGATGGTTGTGCTTCGGGTCGCCCAACTCGTAGCGGGCTGGTTACCGTCGTAGAGTTTGTTTTGTTTCCCAGGCCAAGTTCGACATTTAGAAGGAGCATCGGATGATTCGCTATGCAACAGTTCTGATTGCCTGGCTCACTGTCGGCCTGTCGGTGGGCGCCCAAGACAAACCAGGGCCACTGGCCAAACTGCCGAGCAATCCGGGGCCGCACGTCGATCAGATTAAGGCGCTGGGCGACAACGCATGGCTGAAACTTGGCGTCCCTGCCGCCGACCCGAAGTGGGGCAAGGCACGCGGTAGCTCATGGGGCGCTAAGGCCCTGATCCTCGCACCGGACAAGCGGGGTGCCTTCCTCTTCGGAGAAGGGGTTCATGGCTACGTCAAGTCCGATGGACACAGCATGGACGACCTGTGGTTCTACGACATCAACACCCACGCTTGGACCTGTCTCTATCCCGGCATGAACACGAAGACCTTCACACAGCGGGTCAAGGACAAAGAGCTACTACTAGACGATCATGGGCAGTTGATCGACAGCGACCAGCAGCCCATTCCACTACATACACTGGTTCATGCCTGGGGCTATCTCACTTACGATTCCGACCGGAAGAAATTCGCCTTCCTGAGTTGGAACGGCACAGGCAACCAGATTCCGAGGTACTACCTGGGCGGCGAGAAGCTAATGGACGAGGGGCTGAAGCTGCTGGAAGGACAACTGAATGACAAGAAGAAACGGGTCTACTCACCGTGGTACTACAACGTGGCCTCGGGTAAGTTCGAGCGATCCCTGGCGGACAATTCGACGGACATCAACGCCGGAGGATTTCCTCAGTTTCATTACCTTCCTTCCAAGAAGCAGTTCTTCGCCGTGGGGTCCGACACCGTGGCGATTTTCGACCCGGCGAAGAACCAGTGGAGCGATGCCCAGCCGAAAGGCTCAAGCCCCAAGGGTTACGACGCCTGTGGCTGCTACGATTCCAAACGGGGCCGCTTCTACCGCAACGACGGCGACGACTCCCAAGGCCAAGGGCTCATGGCGTATGACATCGAGCGCAATTCCTGGAGCCAACTGAATCCCGCGGGTACAGCCCCGCCGCCAGCGAACACGAACGCTGCGTTCTACGAGTATGATACGCGCCTGGACCTTGTGGTGGCGATCCACTTCAAGGGCCAGACGCCCGGCGTCTTCGTGTACAACCCGACGACGAATGCATGGGCCGACCCAATTCCCTTTCCACCAGACGGTCCGAAGTTACACTTCGCTGCCAACACCTTCTACGATCGGGAGTTGAACGCCTACTTCTGCCACGTCGCCGGTGATAGTCAAGACGACGGCGTGATGTGGGTGTACCGGTATCAGAAATGAAACTTCGATCGACGAGACCCCTTTTGGTCTAGCTGAGCACAACGAAGTCGGGTGTGGGGGCGAATAGACGATCGGAGATGGCGTTGTCCGACGACTCGAAGTCTTGAGCAACCCAAACCGAGACTAGCTAGCGCCCTGCGACTCCGAGTCAAAGGATGTGTTCCATCCGAGACGTACCACCCTGACGAGCAAAGTGCGCGCCAAATAGAGAGCAAGTGTTGTGTCTCCACACCACGGCATCGGATGGTCAGAAGCGGCATCGAAGTTGTAAAAGGTCCGTTGTTTGCAGCGATCGCAAAACGCCATCGATCGAAGTTTAAACGTCTTCTAAAATTTGTGCTTAAGTCCGTACTGAAAGCATTCACGTGCTTAGAGGCGGCACGGCCGAACTCAGCAAGGGAGTTGTTGCGTATGGCAGAAATCAATCAAAGAAATGTCTCAAACCCCTACGAAGCTCCGCGTGATGCGGCGAGAACGCGCAGGTCCCATGGGGCTGATGCCTTCAAACGCCTTGTTGTCGCGTTATTTGCATTTTTCACAGCATTCTGGGCCGGCGCCATTGCCATTTATCTTTGCGTCGTCCTTCACGAAAGAGGCCTGCTCTAAAAAAGTGGTCAGGTCTATTTTAGAGCGATGGCTCGAACAGGTTAGGCGGATGACGCTAAACGTATAATATCGGGTTCAATCATGGCCCCCCAATCACCCTCCAAGATCCCAACAAACGAGCAAAAATAGACCTGACCCCTTTTATTTGCGGAAGGGTGAGGCGGGCAAGCCAGCGCCGTTGGCGAGACTGGTCGCTGGCCAATCTTTCCATGCGTAACGAACAGCCACGGGCATGGCGACCTCTGGACTACTGATGACGACCGTGTCGCCAACAATCTTGGCTGTAGCGTTTTTCCACTGTTGATCGGCGCCAGCGATTTCAAAGCCAGTTAGCGGGCCGCCGGTGATCGATTTCAAACCGCCGTTGGTGTGCTTGAATGTAATGCTTACCTCGCTGCCGTTGATGCTCGAACCGGCCGGCAGTGGACCGCTGATGGCCGGCACCTGTTGGCCATAAACTGTGCCCAACGCCCAATACGATAAACGTTTACCCACTGCCTGCTTGTTTTTAGGATGAATGTCTTTGGCTTCGCCCAAGTCGATCGCAATGGCCATACCGGTCTTGGGTAGTTCAAGGGTCTTCAGCATCGCTTCGCGCACGAGTGGCCAGCCCTCGCCGGGTGCGGTGTAGTTGGGCAACTGCACCCAGGCGAAAGGCAGTTCCTCATTCCATAAGGTGCGCCAACTAGTGACGAGTTGTGACAGTTGTTTGTGGTAGAGTTCGGGCTGGCTTCTGGTGTTGGCTTCGCCCTGATACCAGAGCATGCCGCGCATGGTGTAGGGCGCGAGATTGACGACCTTGCCGTTGAAGAGACCGGCAGGGCCACCTTTGAGCTTGTGCATAGCCACAGGGTTTGTGGGTGCGGCCGTCGTGTGCCGCCTCCCTTCCGCCTTGGCCTTAGCGCTCGAAACTTTCCACTTGGCCAACTGCTTTTGATACTGATCGGCAGCATGAACGGGGTCGAACTTTGAATACGTCTCGAATCGTCGATCGTAGCTGACCTTTGTCTCGGGATCAGAGGTCTGCACATCGGCGGCGACCCAGGCCTCAATGGGTGTGCCGCCAACGGAAGTATTGATCAGGCCTACAGGTACGCCGATCTCCTTATGGAGCTCGCGCCCGAAAAAATAGAGCGTGGCGGAGAAAGTTCCCACGGTGTCCGGCGTGCAGGTTTGCCAAGTACCTTGGCCTTCGGACTGAGGCTGCTCGGCCGCCCCCGATGTTTCGCGATAGTGACGGATGAGCGGGAGCTGCGCGGCCGCCTTCTCTGCGTCGTAGTCAGAGCATCTAGCCACGGTCATCGCCATATTGGACTGGCCAGAGCCCAGCCAGACTTCGCCTACCAAAACGTCCTTGACCTCAACTTTGCGCGAGTCCTTGCCCGTTACGACCAGCGAGCGAGATTCGGCGCTGGCAGGCATGGCATCCAGCTTGAGTAGCCACTTGCCGTCAGCCCCGGCGGCAGTAGTCTTGGATTGACCAGCAAAAGCCACGGTCACTGTCTCCCCAGCATCTGCCCAGCCCCAAACGGCGACAGGCTTCTCACGCTGGAGCACCATATGGTCGGCCAGCGGAGAGCCCAGTCGAAAATCGCCCGCACACAGATACGTGCTGCCGACAGCCAATACGGCTAACCCAGCACATAGCAAGTTGATGATTTGCTTCACGGTAGGTCCTTGGATAAAAAAGGGGTCAGGTCTCATTTTTTGAGGAACGAGGCACGAACACAACGGGCGGATGAGGCGTCGATCATAACATGGGCCAAAAACTTTGATTTGTAGCGTAACGGCGCAAGCCGTACGGTGAGTTTCCTAGCAAATCAACGTCGGTACCGGACGGCTCGCGCCGTTCCGCTTCTAATCAGCCGCAACTCGCTAGCATACGGTTTAGACCGACTCATGATCGACGCCGCGGATGAGTTTGGAGGTATAACATTAGATTATTTCATGTAAACAAGCCAGCAAAAATGAGACCTGACCCCATTTTATTATGACCCGACCGAAAGCCGACGAGTACTTCGAGTACTACGATACTTACATTTCTAAAGTGCCCGATGGAAATATTGTCGAACAACTGCGGGATCAAGTCGCTGAGATTGAAGCCCTGTTTCGACCCATTAGTGAAGAAGTCGCCCAGCAGATCCATCCGCCATACACATGGACGATCAAGCAAGTTATGGGGCACTTAATTGATACGGAGCGAATCTTTGCTGATCGCTTGCACAAGTTCGCTATGGGGGAGACTCAAGCCCAGCCAGGCATGGATCAGGATGTCTATGTTGCATCGGCCGATTACGGTAGTGTGACTCTTAGTGCTCTGGTCGATGAACTTGTGCATTGTCGTCGCGCGAACTCGCTTCTGGTCCAACGTCTGACAGAAGAGGCCTGGAACCGTCGAGGCACCGCGTCGGGCCATGCAGTAACCGTTCGGGCTCTAGCCTGGATGTTGGTTGGGCATGTTATCCATCATGCCCAGATCGTAACCATACGGCTCTTATAAGTTTACGTCGCCGAGAGTGCAAGGATCCATGGCAAACGAAATCACGGGCACCACAGAACCTGGCTGCGAATTGTGCGGCAGAGTCAAACCGTTAACGTTCCATCATCTGATCCCATGCGCAGTGCATCGAACCAAGCGTTTCCTGGCGAGATTTGGAAAAGAGGAGATGCAAACGCGCGGATTGAATCTGTGCAGCTTGTGTCACAACGGGATTCACGACCTGATACCCAAAGAGAAAGAACTCGCCGACAAGTACAACACGAAAGTATTGTTGTTAGCTCACCCCGGGGTGGCAAAACATGTCCAATGGGTCAAGAAGCAAAAGTAACGGCATTGGGCAATCCCTATCCAACTGGTTATCATTCGCCACGGCGAAAGTGTTGCAGCCCGATCAGAATCTAGATACTATTAAGCTTCTTTAATGATTGCTTATCTTTAGGCTGCCGAGGCTGTAGAAATGCTAAGAAATCTCCGTGGCGCTGGGTTTACGTTGGTTGAACTGCTGGTAGTCATTGCCATTATCGGGATTTTGGTAGGGTTGCTACTCCCGGCTGTTCAATCGGCCCGCGAAGCGGCTCGACGCATGTCTTGTTCCAATAACATGAAGCAGATGGGACTGGCCATGCATAATTACGAGAGCGCGATGAAGGTCTTTCCCACCGCCAACGTCGTCGAGTTCCGCAGCGTCACGGATCTACGCGGAGACGGATGGACCTGGCATGCCCGGATTCTGCCGTATCTCGAGCAAACCGCGCTCTACAATCAAGTCCGTTCGGTGATGGGGAGCGATTCTGGCACGCACACTTCGGCTCTCCAGGCCTTGGCGGCCAAGACAACGCGCT
>JADLDX010000015.1 GCA_020846515.1 Pirellulaceae bacterium | reverse complement strand
GCTACGCAGCGGGAGGGTTAGTTCCCCTGCTGCGCAGCGGCACACGGTTAGGGGCGGCTATGCAGGGTTCTGCTTACCGCGAGCACTCGCGATCAACCGCGCGATCAGCGGCAGGAGTTGCTTCTTGCGGCTGACGACGTCGTCGAGCTGATAAAGATGGCGCTCGACCCGCGGATAGTTGATCTCTTCCCAATAGTCTGGCTCATGCGACATCAGCAGCAGACTACCATTGGAGACGATATCGGTTACCAGGAGAGATGAAAACTCCAGCCCGCGCAGTTGTGCCATCTCGGCCAGCGCTGCCAGCAATTCATCTTTGCGCTGCCAGAACAATTCAAAACCGATCTCTTCAATCTGAGAGATCGAAAAGCGAATGTCCTGTTCGGTAAACTCCTTGCAGTCCTCGCGAATCACATCCTTTGACGTGCAACTGCGCAGGGCCGAGCCGATGGCGAAGAATTCGCGTGCGTAGATGTCTAAATCACATTTGCAAAAGCCGCGCAGCCAATCCAAGCAATCTCGATCGGTCTGAGTCGATGTCGGCGAACGCAGATACAGCGTATCGGAAATGATGCCCGAAGCCATGCACAAAGCGATGCCGGGAGACGGCGTTAAGCCGGCGGCGCGAAACTGTCGCGCGACCAGGGTGCAGGTTGATCCCACCGGTTCATTGATGAAGCGAATGGGCTCTGATGATTTGAGAGAGCCACCCAAGCGGTGATGATCCAGCACTTCTACAATATCCGCTTCATCCGCCCCGATGACTGCTTGAGATAATTCATTGTGATCGACCAGGACCAGCTTGGGACGCGGTGGATTGACCAAATCGGTTTTGGACAAGACACCAAATAGTTGCCCGCTGTCGTCCAACACGGGAAACAGCTTTTGACGACTGCGATCCACTGATCGGCGCACATCCGCGACCGTGTCTTTGTTGTGCAAGGTCAGACCGTCGGCATCGATGGCATCGTCGATCTGCCTCGCCATCTTGATGCGCATCGTGGTCGTGGCTGTGTCCAACGGACTGTTGATGACGGTGACATTGTTGGCTTTGGCCAGGTGCAACAGGCCTGGAGAGAGTTTGTATCCGCCCGTAACGACCATCACGCGCACCCCATGCTCAAGGGCAGGTAGTTGGATCGTCGGACGGTCGCCGCTGACGACGATCAACTTCGATGCCTCGAAGCGATGCAGACGTTTGGTGAATCCCTCGGCGCTCATGGCGCCGACCATGACCATCATTTGCGACGGTGTGGCTGAATCCAAGACGTGCTGATATTCGCCATTGATCACTTGGCAAATTTTGTCGACCGAAGTGGTCACTTGCCGGAAGCGAATGGGATCAGTATCGCCTTCAAAGACCAGTTGGAGGAGGTTCAGCAGGGTTAACACGCCGGCTAACTTGCCTTCGTCGTCCAGCACCGGCACAGCGCCAATGCCGTGCTCGTTCATGCGTTGGTATACTTCGAAGAAAACCTCACCTCGTCGAGCTACGATCGGGTGGCGACGGCACACGTCCCCAACTTCTGGTCGAACGTCCATCACGATGCGCGGGGCGGCTAGACCAGCGCGTTCGAGTGCAAACTCGGTGCGTTTATTCGGAGCCCCACAACAGCAGGCAATCGCTTCGGGACGCGTCGTGCGTTGCAAATAGTCGGTATAGGACAGGGCCGCGCAAATGGCATCGGTGTCTGGATTGCGATGCCCAAATACAAACAGGCTCATGCTTAATTGCTGCTCCGGCAGTTGGCGATCCACGGCTTGCGCATGCGGTCTATGGATCAAAAATAGATAGTTACGGATCTTGATCGGATCTCGCCGCCAACCGAGCCCAGACGTCCACAGTTATCGTAATCAACCTCTAGCCCGGAATCCTAGCAGTAGATCCAGAAATCGTAAAGGTGATGGTACGCCGCACCAGCCTTGCAAATCGCGGGCGTCACGGAGGAACGCACGCTGGCGCAGGAAACCGGGATCGAATTAGTGCGGCGCTGTCCCGGGGAGGATTGACCTCGCAATTACCACTGCGGTACATCGCTACCACCCAGCTCAATGATCTGGGTAAACAGAGCGTCACAGGCTTTGTCAGTCAAACCGGCCAGGTATTCACCGGTGACACGTTCAACGCCGTACCGATTGACACGGTTCTGAAATCGCTCGGGCAGCAGTTGCGGTCGGTCGGTCAAGCGATCGAACAGTTGTCGCAGACGGTCGGCGGCGCGTCCGCGAACTTCTACCAGTTTCGGATGACGATAGACATTGTCGAACAGAAACTGCTCAAGCTCTCGGCGTTCGTCGGCCACTAGCGGGCTGAATCCGAGTGTCGTGCCAACCTGCTGAACAGCCGTGCAATCCAGCCCGCTGACCTCGGACAAGAGATCTTCGCTGTGCTCGAGCAAATTCGCTACTTGCACGTCGATCAAGCTGTGGACCAGCAATTGCCGCACGGCCTGCGGGCTGGCTACGACGTGATGTGTCGCGCTCCATTGTCGGGAACGGCGTACCAAGGCCAGTTGGTCCAGTTGCCGAATGGAAAGCAAACCTAACATCAACGCGTCGTCGACGTCGTGGGCGTTGTAGGCCATGCTATCGGCCAAGTCGACCACTTGGACCTCCAGCAACGGTGTTTGACCGGCATGCGTGACGCGGAATCTCTGACCGCTCAGCACTTCCTCAGTGAGGTTCAAGCCGGCGTACTGCGTGTACCGCGTTTCGAGTTCTTCAGCTAGCGTTAAGGCAAAAGTGTTGTGTGAAAATCCACCGTGCTCTGCCAGGCATGCGTGCAAAGCGGCCTCGCCACTGTGCCCGTAGGGTGGGTGGCCAATATCGTGCAGCAGTGCCAATGCTTCTATTAGATCCTCGTTCAGTCGCAACGCTCGGCCGACGGTGCGAGCGATCATCGTGACTTCGTGGGTATGGGTCAGACGCGTGCGATGGTAGTCGCCCATACTACCAGTGAATACCTGCATCTTGCCGCTCAGCCGCCGGAAGGCCGCGCTGTGCAGAACGCGATCTCGATCGCGCTGAAACGGTCCGCGATAGGGGTGTGCCGGCTCTTCGTACCGCCGACCGACGGATTGCCTCGAAAACATGGCATACGACGCCAGCAGCAACCGCTCGCGCTCCATCCACGCACAAGGCTTCGAGTTTTTTGATGTATGACTTGCCATAACATCATTAAACATAACCCTTGGCTGTATCGGAACCAAGAGCAATCTACCGGAAAAGGGGTCAGGTCTATTTTATTCCTATGTTGGCGTTTCCTAGGGGTGGCCTCTAGGGTGTCCACGCTCAGAGATCGTGTTGGGCCACGCAAATTACCCCCAACCGCCAATTAGGTTCCTAGCCCGTTCCTAGCCCCTTTTCTCCCTTAGAAAGCGGGGCACTTCAGTTGCGGTTGAGTCGACTAAATAATTCAGCGATGTTGACTTGCCAGCCAGGGAGTACGTTACCACCGTCAATGATTTTGTCTTCTGAAAAAACGGTGGCCTCTTGTGCAGAACGAAACACAGTAACGGTTCGATCTCGATGGTCCACCATCCACAGCAATTGGACACCTGCATGAAAGTATTCTCGGCGCTTGCGCGACATTTCTGCGTAGGTGTTGCTCGTACTGAGTACCTCGATGACAAAGTTAGGAACCAAGTCAGGAATTGCGTCGGTGGGGATTTGGCCATCAGGCATTCGATCCCACGCAACAAACGCGACATCAGGTCCTCGAACCGTATCTCCGAACAGCCGGGTCATGCCGTCAGCACCTGTGGCGACTCCAAGCGGCTGTGCATCGAGATAACTGTGAAGCCAGTGGAGCAGTATGCCAGCGATTAGCGATTCTTGCCAACCCATACTTTTCTCCACCAACGTACCATCGACCAACTCGTACAGACGTCTCTCGGTGTTGCGCAGGCGAGTGACGTCGTCTATGGTCGCTGTTCCCGGCGCAGGGTTAGTGCGGACGCGTGAAGCTGGGATATTGCCGAGGTCGTGAAGCCGATCTTCCCACGTTGTCGCTAATGCGATGCTCATAATCGTCTCTTCGTAACGTCCGCGTTCCACAAAAAATAACCACCTCCAGTATAGTTTCTAACCGCGGTAAAGGGGTCAGGTCTGGGTCAGGACTCTTTTCCGTTTTGGTTTGTATTTCATGTAGAAACATCGGAAAAGGGGGCATCGATTTTAACGTGGGCCGAAAACCGTGGGCCCCCTTTTCCTTCGCGAAGCCTATTTGCCCAATGGTCCTTCCAAGTTGAAATCGATGACATTCTTCTTACCGGACTCGACTTTCGCCGTTAGATCTGTGGTTGCCAGACTCGTGTACTTGAGCGGGACAGTAGGAGCTGGCAGTGGACTGCGTTGCTCGGGTAACATTCCGGCTTGGTCCTGCATAGCCACGACAACTACCTGGTAAGAGCCCGGTGTTGCACCGTCGCCCGGATTCTCTGTATGCAGCGAGAACGAGCCGTCGGGCTGCAGGTCACCAT
>JADLDX010000014.1 GCA_020846515.1 Pirellulaceae bacterium | reverse complement strand
GACCGCGATCCTGAATAAACAGTGCTCGCCGCTCGGGCAACTGCGGAAAATAATTCCGCATGTAACGACGGTATTCGTGGGCCGATGCAAACAACACGACATGAACTGGTTGTTGGCTAGCTTCGATCCCCAGCACACTCGAGACGTCGGATGTCAACCGGGACAGTTCGAGTGGTAGTTCGGCCGAGGTGGATACATCAAAATCGGCATGAATTGTGAAGCGTCCTCCTTGCAGCTCGTTTGGCCACTGACGCAGTTCATTCCCACCACAAACTAGGGGAAGCCAAGCGGCCTGGATTCCTACCCCTAGCCCTAGAAATGCCAGCAGTCTGCGGCGCGTAAGACTAGAGGTTTCCTGAGTTTGAGGTGCCGCTTGCCACTGCAAGCATTGGCTGCCGACCGGCCGCGCGGTAGCATCAATGATCGCCGCCACAGGCAATTTGAGTCTCAGCAGGCTGGGTTTTACCATTGGAGCATCCGGCGGAGACCAAATCACAGCGGGACTTCCGCGACTGATCGAACTAAAATCGTTTAACGCCAATACCGTTCAAAAAGTAGCAGGCAGAAATGCACGAATGGATGTGGTCAAAACGCGAGTCTTTGATGCACCGCTGTGCCCACCAACGCTCCGTCACGGCCTGCGCAGGCGACGGCACAAGCAACGGTCACACGGTGCGATCAACTAAGCATCGTGCGACTTCGGCCACCAAGATCTGCAACAGTTACAGTTGGCCCGAGGCTAACCATCGCCAGTCTAGACAATCGCACGCACCAAACCAAGGCAGAAATGCAGGAGATACCAATGTACGACGCCCACCGGAAACATCGCGCCCGTCGCGGCAGCCAAGCAGGCAGATTGCGACAATTGAGCAGATTGGGTTGCGGATGGGCCGCGATCTGCTTGTTTAGCATCAGCGTTTGTCTGGCGGATGATCCTGCGACGATAGCTTTCGATACCGATCCCTCTGACAGTGAAGCAACTGCAAAATGGAATGCCATCAAAGAGTACTTTGTGGTCCCCGATGAGTATCAAGGCCAGTTGGGCGAGTACCGCTCCCTGCTTACCTTCGACAAAGAAGCGGGGCAAGCGACCAGGCAGGTGGAAACTCCCGAGGACTGGGCGGAGCGCCGCGAAGAGATTCGCCAGTATTGGCAGAAAGTAATGGGGCAGTGGCCGCAAGTGCTCGAGCAGCCGCGCATGAAGGTTTTAGCATCGGAGCATGTGGGAAACTACACGCGCCACACTGTCGAAGTCGAGGTAGCCGCCGATCGCTTTATCGGCCCCGAGTATCTACTGGTGCCCGATGGGGAGGGACCGTTCCCCGCCGTACTCGTTACCTGGTACAACTCGGCCGATGCTGCCGGGCTGACCGAGAAACTTCGCGGCACGCGAGATTTTGGAGCTCAGTTGGCAGAGCGGGGCTACGTCACGCTCTGCTTGGGATCGACCAATGGTGAAGACGTCCGTCGGCCCACCCTGTACGAATCCATACAACCATTGTCCTATCTAGCGTACACTGCCGCCAACGCTTGCAATTTGCTGGCAACCTTGCCGTATGTCGAGGCGGATCGAATTGGAATCACCGGGCATTCCTACGGGGGCAAGTGGGCTATGTACGCATCCTGCTTGCACGACAAGTTCGCATGTGCCGTGTGGATCGATCCAGGCATCGTCTGGAACGAAGCCGACCCAAATGCCAATTATTGGGACCCGTGGTATCTCGGCCAAAATTTCGCGAGTCCACCGGACGATCAGAGACCTCGCGGCCCGGTGAGCGAGGACAATCCACGCACGGGTGCTTATCGCACGTTGGTAGCCGAGGCTCGCGACATGCACCAGTTGCACGCCTTGATGGCACCGCGGCCATTCCTGGTCTCAGGCGGCGAACAGGATCGGCCCGACCACTGGATCGCTCTCAACCACAGCATCGCTATCAATAAACTGCTGGGCTATACAGACCGCGTCGCCATGACCATGCGCGACGGCCACTCGCCAACGCCCGAATCCCTCGAGCAAGCCTATAGCTTCTTCGATTACTTTTTGAAGTAATCAATGTGGCTCGACGCTCCGCCGTCGGTATTGCCAAAATGTGGCTCGACGCTCCGCCGTCGGTATTGCGAATAGGTATTGCTAAATTCGACTTTCGCAGTTTCCAACCGACGATGTCTACTGTGGCTACTGTTGAAGTACACCTAACCTCGTTCAACCCGCTGGCTCGGAAAGTAGTACCACCATTTGCCGACCGACTGCTTCTGCATATCGTTCAAGGGTCGCCAGCGTTGGGTTCGCGTCTGCGCTGTTTTCCAATCTGGACAAAGCCGCATCAGCAAATGGCCACCGCGAGCGAATTCTTCAGCGTCTCCGCTAGCACCACTACAAGCCCCTACTTGCGAACCTGCTTGTATTTCCCAGGAATCTTATGATTTGGACCAAAGGCAAAAACGCGATCGGTGGGTGTGCCATCGGGCGTGACGAGGGGTAGTTCGGAGATGACCCAGTCGAGCATACTCCCTTTGTAATTCTTGACTTGCAAGCCTTGATCGGCCAGCTTCGCGGCGTACGTCGAGCAGCGGCCACCCACGGCGCAGTAGGGAATCACGGTGCGGCCAGCGTACTTGTCGCGATTCGCTTCGAACTCATCCCT
>JADLDX010000013.1 GCA_020846515.1 Pirellulaceae bacterium | reverse complement strand
CGCATCCTGACGGCCGCGTCCATGACCATTATCGATTTCACGTCCCGCAAACAGCTTTCCGTTGACATGCAGTTTGTAGCTCGACAGTATCCAGCGATGATCGGCTCTACTGCAAAAGCCAACTCGACTGATGTCTGACAGACGCAAGCCAGTGAGCAACTGCGGCGTAGCATGTAGAGTGTCCAATCCTGCTGGCCCATCGAGCGAATACTCGAACGTCGCCTGACTACCGGCCACAACTTCGTGTGCTTCATGCCCAACTTGGGAGACAGCACCAAACGGCGCATGAGGTTGCTCGACACGACCTAATCGATGCAGCCATAATGGAAAGCCCAGACCAAGATCCAAGGCCAAGGGTTCATCCAGGTTATCACCCGCGCTGCTCACTGAGAGCACCACCTTCAGCGACTGTATAGCCTCATCTTCCACTTGCCCTGGCGGCTGGATATCGCTGGCCGGTGTTTGCCCCAGCACCCTTGTGACCAGGGGAATCGTAGCCAGGACAAACGCTGCTAAAGTAAGCGCGGTCAGGCCAAGTAGTGCCCATAACGAGCCGTTTTTTGGTGTGCGATGCTCTGCCATGACGCGACTCCTGATGGTGGCGACGATAGCCCTGCCGCATTGGCTCTCAACCCAAGCACGCGTCCAAAAATGCAATCGGGGGTGGGAGTGGCAGCAGGTTATCAACTATAAGATCGGTCTGAATCAACGTTGCCAATTCTCGCAACAAGTTGCAGTCAGAGAATCGAGGGATACACCATTGTGCCTATGGTGGAATCATCGACAAACCGATGGCCGGCGAACGTAGAGTGTACCGGCTTGGAAAGGGCAGACCGCTTATCGGATAGGCGCTTAGCGCCAGCGTACGGATCTGCCGGGCTGGATGTCTGCGTTTGGGTGATTGATGATTTGGTCTTGAAGGCTAAGTCCAGAAAGTATCTGAGTCATGATTCCATTGGTCGCGCCAACTTCAACTCTACGCAATTCGGCTCGGTTGGCTACGACCACAAAGACATACCATTGGCCGTCGATTCGAAAGATGGCCGCGGAGGGGACCTGCAGGGACTTGGCGTCGGTTTCCTGGATGACAATGGAGGCCTCGAAACGAAATCCATCCCCTAACGTTGAACGCGATTGGAATGGGCTTGTAAAGTCAGCCAGCACGTAAACCCTTTTCTCTTCGATACCTAGAGCGGAGATCTTTGTTCGCGCAGCCGGCTCCACGCGGCGGACAATACCATTTAGATTTCCTGGTCCACCCCACTGATCGATGACAACTTTCGCGTGCGGTGGAATCTTGACGGCGTCTTGAGAAAGCACATCAATTTTCATTTCAAGCTGTTCTAAGTCACCAATCTCTAAGATTTCGCTACCTGGCGATACGACGCCGCCGTCCTCTCGCACCACGCGAAGCACGGTGCCATCAATGGGACTGGTCAATTCCATAGAGTTATCAGCGTTGGCGCTGTGTTCAGGGTCGAACTGCGTCAGTGCTACGCGGGCCAATGCCAGTTCATGTTCACAGACCTGAAGCGTGAACTCGGCCGAACGCGTGTTGTTGAGCGAGATGCGGTGCAAATGCTCGGCTTGATCGTACTCAGCCTGCGAGATGGCATTGGTTTTCTGTAATTGCTGAGCTCTTTCGAATTCGTGTCGAGTCATTTCGCTGGCTTCATTCGCGCTATCCAGTCCAGCTTTGGCGCGCTGCCAGGAGGCTTCGGCGGCGCGCTCGCGAGCCTGGCTCTCAGCTCGATATCGGGTGTCCAGCAGAGATGGATCACCAGGCTCAATACGCGCCAGCTGAGTAACGCCACGTGCAACTCGATCGCCAGCCCGCAGTTGGAGGCGAACCAGCTTGCCAGCGATGGGCGTGGTAACCATGTAACGCTCTTTAACTTGCGTAGCGCCCTCAGCTGTGACAATTACCTGAAATGAGCCTGATTGCACTGCCGCAACCTCGACCTGGATTGGCTCCGGAAGGAGACCATAGATAATCAAACCTATCAACACAACGGCCGCAAACACCCACGGTAACTTCGTCCAGCGACTCTTCTTCATTCTTTTACCTTCAACACGCTGACTAGTTCGATGCCGCGCAGCATCTTGTTCATGATCAGTGACGAGGTCATGGCCGCGCAAATGATCACCACGGCTGCATAAGAAAAAGTATGCCAGCCGACTATCAATGGGAAACGATGGCTCTCAGTATCCAAAGCCTGCGTGACCAGGTAAGCAAAACAGTAACCCACCGGAATGCCAATCGGAAGGGCAAGACATACCAGCACAGCCTGTTCGCCCACCACAACAAAAGAAACCTCGCGGTGTGTACAGCCCCTCACGCGCAGCGTCGCCAATTCGCGTCCGCGTTCCGCCAGTGAGATCAGAGCCGCATTGTACAGGATACCCAAGGCAATGACGGTCGCGAATAGCGAGTTGATCCAGCGCATCAAGCCGGTACTCTCAGCCACCAAGGCTCGAAAATTCTCTCGCGCGATGTTATTGTCCATTACAGATAAGACATTGGGCGTCTTCTTTAGTACCTGATAGAACTTAGGCAGATATTGATAGTCAATATCCAGGAAGGCCCCCGATAGCTGCTCGCCTTCACGCAAGTATTGATGTAAGGAATGACGATTCAAATACGCAGCCGGTTCACCGTAGTTGGGAAACACGGCTGCGATCGGCAAAACCAGCTTTCGGCGAGCGCCTTCCAGGAACTCGACCTCTACTTCTTGTCCTACATGGACATCTAAAAGTTCGGCCAGTTTCTCTGTGATCGTCAAACCACTTCGCACCGGTAGTTCGATTGGTCGCTGTCGAGAATCAAGGACACGAAACAGGTCAGGTGTTTGCTCGAGACCCAGCAACCCTAGTCTTCGCTCGCGTGTACCATTTCGCAGCCGCACAGACATCGACCGAAAGGGCTCAACTCGCTGCACGCCCGGTAGCGTCTCTAGATCATGCAGGATTGACGATGAACGCGATTCATTGAATGTAACCATAATGTCTTGCCGCTGCGATCGCTGGTACTGTTCATCGATTACGTAATCAATGGTGTCTTCCATGAAGGCCCCGACTACCACCACAGCCATACCCAGAGCGATACCCATGACAGTTAATAGTGAAGGCACTGGATTGTTTTGTAGTCGGCCAACGACAAGTCGCGCGAGTGGGGAGAAGAAGCGGGTCAGTCCAAGTCGATCGATGATTAGGGTCGCTTGGTGGGGAGGAGATTCCGGACGCATCGCGACGGCGGGCTGCAGCAGAATGACTTTACGCAGTGCGGCAGCCGCGCCAATGGCTGCTGCCGCGAGAGACACTACCAGTGCCAAGAGTGTTTCCACAGTCCCTACTTCGTGCAGGGTGACAGGAAATCGAAAGAATCGCGAATAGAGATCGGTCATCCACCAACTCAATCGATAACCGCCGACAATGCCGAGATTCGTTCCCAGAGCTACCCAGACTAAAATCCAACACACGTAATGTTGCAGGATTTCACGCACTCGATATCCAAACGCGCGTAGGGTGGCGATTTGTTCGCGTTGTTGATGTACCAACCTGCCTAAAACTATGTTGAACAGAAAGGCGACGACGGCCAGGAAAATAGCTGGTGTAATGTAGGCCATGGTTCGCATCTGATGGATCTCGTCTGAGACACGCGCATGCGAAGTTTGGTAGGTACGATCATACGCACCCCGGCCTCCATAAAACTCGGCCAATCGATCAATACTGCCGATAGTCGCCGGCGTGGACGAGCCCCATTGAGTGCGAAAGGAGATGCTGTTAAATGAGCCCTGCATATCGAAGGCACTTTCCATGTGCGACCGCTGCATCCAGAGTATGCCAAAGTGACGATTGTCAGGTGCGATTTGCCCCGGTTGGACAGCATAGATGGCTTCAGGGGACATACCGGTACCGACGACTGTCAGTGATTGCTGCCGCCCGTTCATGAGCACATTTATCGAGGAGCCGGGGCGCAGAGCGTGCGCTTCGGCAAACAGTTCGCTGGCGACGACTTCCAACGCTGCATCGTTGGTCGGGTAGCGGCCACTCCGGAGATACACGGCGTTTAATTCTTGGTTCGGCTCGCTACCAATAGATACGATGCGACAAGCGGCTGGTTCGTGCATCTGGGGCATGTTGAGTAGCACATGATGGACGATGCGAGATTGGGCACGCGCAACTCCGGGTATCGCCTGCATGCGCTGGGCGACTGAGTTGG
>JADLDX010000012.1 GCA_020846515.1 Pirellulaceae bacterium | reverse complement strand
TCGATTCAAAGTGGCGCTGTCCAGCTGGACACAAAGGTTTCTCCAGGTGAAGCTGATCGCGTGCGTTCCCATCACATCAATACTCTTGAGTCACTCTCTTCTCTCGCGGTGTAGGCTACCATGAGCATTGGTCCAAGCAGGGCACAGTATCGATGGAGGCTGCGGGATGGAAAGCGTGAAAGCGAAAAATGGTTACTCGATCTGGTTGCTTTTGGTGTTTATGACGCTTCTGGGCTTATTGATGGCCATACCGAAGTTGATTGCCCTGAGCTCTGTCCGTGACAACGCCTCTGAAATCTTTTTCGTGTGCCATCAACTTTGCATGTGGTGCAGCTGCGGAACGCTTGTTTGGCTCGCATCGGGGAAGAACCGCATCGTCCTCTCTCTGTGTGTTCTATCCATCATGGCATGCTGGTTGCCCGCAATTGTGATCGTGACGGAGATGGTAGTACGAAACAGTCCACCCCAGTACATGGATTGGCTATTGAAGCAAGTTATGTTGTACGACGCTTACCAAACCTTTTACGATATCCTTTGGGAAACTAGCGGACCGTATGAATAGTGAGAAACAATCGCGATGGTTGGCGCAGGCGTCGTCATTTTAAGTCTCAAGTAAGGAGACCCCAAAAGGGTCAGGTCTCTTTTTTGGGATTGAATGTTGGACTACGAGTTGTCGTCAGATGATATGGGCGAACTAACCCTCTCGCTGCGGAGCAGTGGAAGGGTCGTCTCGCGCAGCGTGGGCGTGCCAGGCTAACCAGGTATGCAGTACTCGCTATCTTTCCAATTGTCGTCGTTCACTCCGTGTACGAGACGTGCTTTACGTTTCGATCGCGGAGCGATCGACGACAGTGGGAGACTATTGGCGAAAGATTTGCTCAATGTTTAGAACCTCGCCGCCAGAGCGAGTAATTAAGGCGCGGAAGGCATCTGCCGAGATGTCCGCCAAGGTTTGTACGGTCCCGTCGGCCAGGCCGACTAAACGTGAGCGGTTCAGAGTTGGCAATTTCCCGGATGCAGAGTAGGGTGCGTCTTCGGGTTTGGTCCAGGGCACTTCCTGGTCTGAATGGATCAACGCAATCGTGTTCGACGTCCCGTCGGTGATCTCAGCTATGCGCGTGGGAACGCGCGTCGAACCGATAGTGCCTGCACCCTCCAGCATCATGAACGATGTTTTGTCTTTCTGATCCGGAGTGGATTGAAAGATGGCCGGCATCTGCTCAGCCACTCGCCGGTTCTGCGCGCTATCCCAAGGTTGGTCGAATTGATACTGTTTGTACAATTCACCTTCGCCAACTAACGGCAAAATTGCGACTCGCCAACTATGGGGTGGCTGCCCCAGCCGAATCTGAGTAGCGCATTTGGGAAAGTGTTTGAAGCGAGTATGAAATTGGTGCAACGCCAACAACAGAGTCTTCAGTTTCTGTGACTGATTGTCGTTCGAGTCGCTGGTCAGCGCTGTATCTTTGGTATCTGCGTAACCGTTCAGTGGATCATCGCTGTCTAGTTCTGGTGAGTCCACTCGCTGCAGACGCGTCAAGCCAAACAGGATGTCATAGCCGGGCTGGCTCAGATCCGGCGGCATGCCTTCCATTGCCATCATGCCAGCACCCATTCCCGCACCACTTTCCATGCCCATCATACCACCGCCCATGCCACCCATTTCCATGCCACCCATGGCACCCATGCCCATGCCACCCATGCCCATACCATAGCCAGTATTGGATGGGATGGTGAAATCGAGCCCGTCGGCTTTGTGCACCATTTGCTTGATCTGTAAATCAATTATGTCCGCCTCACTTTCCAAGCGGCGCTGGAGCTTGGCTTCCATCGCCACGACACGCGCTTTGACCTTGTCGAACTCGCGCACACGCTCTTCCATATCGAGCAAGAAATACTGCTCCAACGCCGCTCGCAGTTGTTTCTCGACCTTCTCCCGCTGCTGGTCTTTTGATTCCAGTCGCGATCGTAGTTGATGGATCAACATGCCGACCAACTGCTTTTCAGAGGGTTGTGGCATGCCCATACCCATACCGCCTTCCATGCCCATACCGCCACTCATCCCCATACCGCCGTCCATGCCGGCGCCGGGCATGCCACCGCCTTCGCCGCCAAATGGCATGCCACCTGCCATCCCTGAGTCCATGCCACCCACGTTGGCTTGCGATTCTGCTTTCTTCTTCTCAAGCTCGGCGCGGATCTCATCGAGCGTGCGAACCACTGCGGGCTTAGACGCACTGGCTGCCAGTCCGCCGGCGCCTGCAGCAGGCAACCGGGGGCTAGCGCCCGGCGGCTGATTGGATAGCGGTTGATTGGTCGGGGGGTCTGTAGTTGCTGGCAACCGGGGGCTAGCGCCCGGCGGCTGATTGGACGGCGGCTGATGCGCACTGGCAGAACTGGAGCTCAAACCTAACAAACACAAACTCAGCATTAATCGTTTCGATTTCATGACCAGCCTCACATCTTCTTGGGTGGAATTGTTGGATCGATACTCTTCAAAGTTTGCTCGAGCCATCGGACTTCTTGCTGGTACGCAGAGAACGAATCCATTTCGTAAATAGGTCCAACCGACTCGATGGAATTAAGCGACTGCGTAACTTCACTTAGTGACCGATCGAACTCCACTCGATCCGTCGGCGGGAAAAGATTCGTGTCAACGGCATCGCCCATGGCTGACGGCGGTGAGTTATCGTGAGTTTGCATGCGGTCAATGAGAGATTCGACTGCCATCAAAGGGCCACCATGAACTCCCGACTCCTGCGACGTTGCATCAGCCATACCCAACGATGGCTGTCCCACAGTCGACCCATCGAAAACGCGCTTAGCGGCTATCGGAGGAGCCGGCCACCACACGCTCCAGGTTGCCAGGCCAATCGCAACCAAGAGTAAAGCCGCAGTACTCACGGCTACTGGTCTGTGCCTACGCCCCCATGAAGTCAATCTGGTGAGCATGCCTGGTCGCCTGTGTTGTATGCCATGAAGTATGCGAGTTAGTGTGTCTGCGACAGCTGTTGCGCCTGCAAAGCGTTTGCTGCGACGCTTTTCGAGCAAACGATCTATGACGTCGGAAAGTTCATCCGGGACTGCGGCATTGACTTGCCAGACTGGTCGATGTCGCTGGTGGCAGATACGATGCAGCACTCCCATCGTGCGCTCGGCGCGAAAAGGTGGATGACCTGTCGCGGCGTAATACAACACCGATCCCAGACTGAAGAGATCTGTACGATGATCGACTTCATCACCTGTGGCTTGCTCCGGTGACATGTAACTGGGCGTACCAGCCACGACACCGGTATGGGTCAAGCTGGCATCGTCCACCGTGCGAGCTAATCCAAAGTCGGTGATGAGCAATCGATCGACAGCATCCTCCAGCAAGATGTTGGCTGGTTTGATATCGCGATG
>JADLDX010000011.1 GCA_020846515.1 Pirellulaceae bacterium | reverse complement strand
GTCCGGACAACTTGCCCATGGCCCAGATGGCTCGAGCACGTAGACGCGGGTTAGCATTGGCCGACATTTTTTTCAGCTCAGGCACGGCCGCGCTGCCGAACTTTTGGATCGCATCAAAGGCCATGTAGCGAACCGACCCGGCTGGATTGGACAATGCCATGACGGCACCTGCCGGTGAGCTGAAATCAAACTTGGGCACTGCATACTTCGATCCCGGGGGAGCCAGTCGGAATAGACGTCCGCGCTCCATATCTTGCATGTTGTGACCACCGACGCCCGGGTCGTACCAGTCGGTAACAAACAGGGAACCATCCGGTGCCACGCACACGTCGGCTGGACGAAACCATCGATCGCGTTCCCCAACCAGCATATTGACGATCTCAGCTTTGTAGCCCGCACCCTCTGGCGCGGCCGGATAAGCCCGGACAACGTTGGGACCAGCATCACAGTGGATCACCTGACCTTGAAAGACTGGTGGCAATAAATCGCCTTCATACACCGTGATCCCCGTGGGTGAACCTGCACCGGTAATCAACATGCTGGGCACGACACCGGGATCATTCAAGTGCCAGTGTTGTTGAGGAATCTCGCTCTCCATATTGGTGCGTTCGACGCGCCAGCCTTCGCCGGTCATTTCATCGACGTAGCCATAGTTGCCATACTCCATCACGAAGTTAATCCGCGTGGCGCGATTGCCATCGTCATCATTGTCACTTTGCCACAGCGCGCCGTAGGAATCGACTGCTACTTCGTAGTTATTGCGAAAGTTGTTGCCCAAGACTTCGAACTGGGAACCATCCAGGTTACAGCGAAATGGCATGCCTTGACGGTAGGGGCGTCCCTGATCCTGGACGGCGTTTCCAGCCATGTCGCGAACGATTTCACCTTTGGCGTCGTGCACATTGTGCCCCGTATTGCCAAAGTTCCAGTACAGCTTTCCATCTGGACCAAACGAGAACGAGTGAGCTGAGTGGTCGTGTTGAGGATCGCCTGTTTTGGAGAAGAACAACTGCTTGTCATCGGGTACATCGTCGCCATCATTGTCTGTAAAGATCCAGACATTGGGTGATGACGATACGATCACTTTATTACCCAACACGCAGATGCCCATCGCAGAATCGATATCGCGGCCTTGGTAATAGACCTTCTCTTTATCCATTACTCCATCGTGATCGGTATCCTCGAGGATCAAGATGCGATCGCCTTCAGGGCGTTGGCCGTTATGTCGACGATAATTAACTACTTCGCAAACCCACACGCGACCGCGATGATCCACGTCAAGATTCGTCAGGCTCATCAGCTTGGGCTCAGAGGCAGCCAAGGTGGCGGTCAGTTCCGGATGAACATCTAGACCGGCAACGGCCTGGCTACTGGAGCGAAGTCCATCCTCGGAGTTGCCTTGAGCGTTGCCGATTGCCGTGCTGGTCAGTTTGAAATCTTGCTTGATTTTGTCGGCATCAAAACGCGCGGGGATTGATTCGTCTTGTCCTTCTTTGAGCGTATCGAACGTTGGTTGATTGAGCGGTAGTCCGTCAGCGGGTATGTCCAGTTTGGCGGTCCAGCAAATGGCATTGCAGACCACCTTGATCACTTCTGGCCGGCCCCAGTTCCAATGATAGTGCCCGCCGGTGAAGCCAAAGGAACGTCCTCCGTTGGCGCGATCGTAGGCCCAAGCCATGTGTTGTGGCGTGCCCTTGGCGACTTCGGCGCGCACAGCGGGGTTACCACTATGTGCCCCATTGGGTCGCGACATGGTACTGGCCGGTGGCACGGCCGATAGGATAGGTGTCACGCCCTGCATGTTGGGCCGAAACCGCATATGAAAATACCATTCATCGTTGGCCGAAAATGGTTTTACGCCGCGCGTAATCGCATGTTCAGGAAACTTGTCATAACTGGCGACCCAGTGTGGGTTGACGGACCAATCGGTTTCAAAGTAACCGCCTAACCACTCGAGAAACTCGGGGCCTCCGTTGTCTTTCGGCACCTCGACACCGTAGTGCAGGCAGACAAAGCCCACGCCGCGCTCCATGTGTTTGGCCAGTGCGGGAAGATGTTTCAGTGCCGGATGTCCGCCACCGCCATCGCAGTACATGACAATGGTATCAGCACCATCGAGCAGTTGGTCGCTCTCTGGCCAGCCGCCACTGTAGACGTCGCATCGGACGCCTGGTGCGGCGCGCTGGATCGCATCGGCCAAGATGCGGCATCCAGCCAGATGTTCATGGGATCCGTAACCATGGCTGGGTTTGCCGGCTAGAAACACAATGCGTTTCCCGTCAGCCGCCTGACTTGAGCCACCTGTCAACAGGCTTACAGCCAGCGCCGCCACGGCGACCAGCAGTCGATGGATCGACATGAGCATTCTCTCCTGGGGTGAGTTACTGATTACCAGCTCGCACGTTGACCCAAGCAATGTAGGCCAGGCCTAGCAGCCACACACCGTATAGACACAGCATGATGATCAGCCAAGCTGGGAATTGCTTGCGCGCCGATGGAGTTGGTGGGTTTGTGGGTGTTTTCAAAAAGGGGTCAGGCCTCTTTTTTCAGGTTCTTTTCAATCGTAGCCACCGTCGCCAAACTGTGGACTACTTTGGTAGCCACCGTCGCCAGACGGTGGACTGGTTTGGTAGCCACCGTCGCCAGACGGTGGATTCGGTTGGGTAGTCACTGGAGGCGAATCCACCGCTTGGCAGCGGTGGCTACGTAAGGTCCACCGCTTGGCAGCGGTGGCTACATAAAATTCTTGGCAGCAGTGGCTACCTAGAGTTCGTCGCTGCCGCTGAGCTCAAAAACTGGATCGAAGGCCGTATCGAATTCATAGACATCATCGAAGTCTTCGCGACGGTCGCTTTCCGACTTCTTCATCTGCTTGATGCGTATCAGGTTGTAGACGATCTCACCAAAATCGCTGGTCGAGAAAACGCCCCAATTGTTCAAAACAGTTTTGGCCATAAATCCGAACTGATCCAACGCATATTGCCGGATGGCTTCACACAGCTGCTGTCCAGTCAGATGGCGGTCGCCCTCACCAACCGAAACAGGTTGATGGGGCATTTTGAGAATCTCTTGGGCGTATGCTAGCGCTTCACGCACGAATTGGTATGCGTCATGATGAAAACGCTGGTCTTGCTTGAGTAACTCTGCGATGGGTAGTATGTCGTCGTTCAAGGTATATCGTTTTTAGTTTAAGCCAATACACCGCGCTTCGTCGGGCAATGGGTGTATCGGGTGGTGGTAAAAAGGGACTCGTTAAATCGGCAACGGGACCGATCTGCTTAGTTTACCTGATCAGTCGCCCGTTGGGATGAAGATGGCTATTCTTCTTCTTCAACTTCTAACGCATCTGTCCCTATGGGGGCAACAGGTGTTGAAGCGGGCTTGGCTGACCCACGCTCTTTGTTGGCTTCGATCTTGCGCACCGCGTCATGCTCTTCGAGTGCTTCGTTCTCATCTACTGATTCGGATTGAGCCTGTTCGATTTCCGACGAATCCTCGTCCGTTTCTTGCATAGATCGCTTGGGCGACGAACCGCTGCGTCGAATCACCGACAGAATCTGGTCGGCGTTCATGATGATCCGGCGGTTGTCTTCCATCGAAATGACCAACTGTCGCGTGAGCAAGTCTTGGCCAATCACGCGACCACGCCCCTCGGCCGTGACCACATCGGTGCCCGTTGACGGCAGGCTCTTTCGATTCTCTTCGTATGTATCGTATTCATACCGCAGGCAGCACTTCAAACGACCACAGCGGCCCGATATTTTGTTTGGGTCCAGCGTGGCTTTCTGAAGCTTGGCCATCTTCATAGATACGGGCGGCATCTGCACCAGGTGCGTATTGCAACAGACTGGTTTGCCACAGTCGCCATAGTCGGCCAGCAGTTTGGCTTCGTCACGCACACCAATTTGTTTCATTTCAATGCGCGTTTGAAATTCGTGGGCCAATCGACGAACCAATTCGCGAAAGTCGACGCGACCTTCGGCCAAATAGTAGATGACCATTCGTTCGCCACCAAAGATCCGCTCGATCTCAACCAAGTCCATTTCCAAACCCAGTTCGCGGATGACGTTCAAGCAAACGTCGGACTCTTCGTCGGCTTTGGCGACTAAATGAGCCAGTTCCCGCGCGTCATCGACGGTCAACTCTCTCTGGATCGAGCCGCCGGGGGGATCAACTAGCTGCGCAATGGCGTTGTCATCGGCCACGCACAGCACGTCACCAACTTCCAGACCACGCGCCGTTCGGGCGATGACGCGCATGTTGCGCGAATACTCTTGACGAGCTTGCATCACGTGTAGGGTGCGTGTCACACCGCATCGAACAATGTAACTGGGCATCTGCGACTTACGAATCGAGGGCGTATCGCTGCCAAAGAAATGAACCTTGGCAGCCTCTTAGGGCGGGGTAAAGGGCGTCAGGAAACAATGACTGCTCCCCTCTGCTTGGTCGTCAGTATACCGAGCCCCACTTCAACGTGGTAGCTTGGCCTACGGCAACATGGCAACTAAAGCGGTGCCGGCGCAAGCCGTCCGGTTCCGGCAATTATTTTGTTGGTAAAGCACCGGGCAGCTTGCGCTGCTCCGCTACAAGTGAGGGGGTGCTTGTCGCCGAAAATTACTTTACGTATCAAGCAATTGGCAAATCTTGGCGGCCAGCGGTCCCTGGGAACTGATTTTGACACAACGCACGTCATTGGCCTCAATCGAAAAATCACAGCGAATGGTTTCATCGGGCCAGGTCTCCGGGAATTTCTCCGCCCACTCGATGATCGTTAACGCTGGCTCGACCAACCATTCGTCCAGCCCCAAATCCCACGCTTCAGCGGCTGAACGCAAGCGATAATAGTCCAGATGGATCAGCTCGATGGTGCCCCGATATCGCTGGACTAATATATAAGTTGGACTGGTAACTGCTTCAGCTCGGATTCCCAAGTGCACGGCCAGGCTGCGCACGAACTGTGTCTTGCCGGCTCCCAACGGTCCACACAGTGCCAGCATCATGGGCAAACGCCCAGGCTGCGTAAGACTGCTGGCCAATCGAGCCGATAATTGATCGGTCTGGGCAAGATCGGCCATCCGAAATTCAAGGGTATTCATCTAAGGATGTTCATTACACGCCATGGACGTAACCGGTGGCTGGCAATTGTTCAATTCGGCTGCCACGTCGAGACCAGAGACCAGTTCGACTGGTGAATCGCCCAATGTCGATCGCTTGCTCCGCCCCGACCAGTTCTCGTAACTTGGGTAATTCTTCGCACGGGACCGCCAGTAGCAATTCAAAATCTTCGCCGTCCCCAAGCGCATGATCCAGGGGCGAACGACCAG
>JADLDX010000010.1 GCA_020846515.1 Pirellulaceae bacterium | reverse complement strand
CATGCGCTGCAAACAATTGCGTCGATTCAGTGCGTTAGACGTTGCCATGTTTTGTAGGTACTCACCGAATAAGTGGTCCGAACCATTGGTTATCATACAGCACATCGCCGAAAAATCCGAGCTTCCCTCGGTTTCTCTCTCGACCCTTTCCCCACATTACCGCAAAGTCAACCATGAACACCACCCAGCCTAAATTTAAACACTCGCCCAAGCCTGCTCAGAATAGACCGCATAGCATGCCAACGGCCGCTCGGCTGACCGTCTTGAGCCTGCTCTGCTTCATTGCTAGTAATGCATCGCTGCCGGCTGCGGAGGTCGTCAAACTCTGGCCAGGCGGTCGAGCGCCGGGAGATACGCTCCAACTGGCGGCGGAAGCTGATACCAGTGAGCCGGGTAAGGGATTGGTGGCTGGCCGACCTATTATCCGACTGGGGAACGTGAGCCAGCCGGAGATTCATTATTACGCGGCGCCGGCCGACAAGGCCAACGGTACCTGCATCGTCATTTGCCCCGGTGGTGGCCATCGCATCCTGGCCTGGGACTTGGAAGGCACCGAAGTTGCCGAGTGGTTAAATGGTCTAGGCATTAGTGCTGCGGTGCTCAAGTACCGCGTGCCGGCGCGTACGGAAAACCCGCGGTATACGGCTGCCGTACAAGACGCCCAACGGGCCCTGTCGCTCGTACGATCTCGAGCCAGCCAATGGAAGATTGATGCGAACAAAATTGGAATTCTCGGCTTCTCTGCTGGTGGTGAAACAGCCGCGCTGGCGACGATCCTGCCGGAGCGACTCTATCCGAAGGCGGACCAGACCGACGATGTAGCCTGGAAACCCAACTTCGCCGTACTCATTTACCCAGCGTATCTGGTTAACAAAACCGGTACACAATTGCAGGAGCATGTGAAAGTGGACAGCCAGACACCACCGATCTTCTTCGCGCATGCGGCCAACGACTCCGTGCTGCCGCACAGCAGCGTTTTGTTATGGTTGGAGCTGAAGAAACACAAGGTACCTTCCGAATTGCACATCTATTCCCAAGGCGGACACGGTTATGGCCTGCGCGCCACTGAGTTGCCGGTAACCGGCTGGCCTGCCGCCTGTGCCGCCTGGCTCAAGACCGAGAAATGGATCGATTAGTTGTAGCCGAGTCGCTCCGCGACTCGGGCTTCTCTATACAAATCGCTTAGCTGGTTCCTGTCTGGAAGAAAATGGACAAGTGGCGGAGCGATTCGCCTACGGGTCTCTGTAGCCGTGTCGCTCCGCGACTCGGGTTTCTATGAAACAAATCGCCCAGCTGCTTCCTGTCCGGACGACAACGAACGAGTCGCGGAGCGACTCGTCTACAGGACAAGTGCCGAGTCGCGGAGCGACTCGGCTACAACTTGGTCCTCTAGTAAACTCCTGCGTTTCGGCTATCGTAAAACAGCTTAAAGACCTTAATAAATTCAACGATTGACCGTCGAAATTTGGGAGCCGCTTGATGCCAACTTATGACTACGAATGCGATGGATGTGGCCACAAGTTCGAGCACTATCAAGGAATCAACGCCGAAGTCCTCAAGAAATGCCCCGAGTGCAAAAAGAACAAGCTTCGGCGATTAATAGGTATGGGTGGTGCCGTCGTCTTCAAAGGCTCGGGGTTCTACCAGACCGACTATCGCAGCGATTCCTACAAGAAGGCTGCCGCGGCTGAGAAACCGGCCAGCAGTGATTCAAGCAGCAAATCAGAATCGAAATCGGAGTCGAAATCAGAATCCAAGCCGGCTGCCAAGCCAGAGTCCAAGCCCAGCGAAAAGAAGAACAAAAAAGCCGATTAACCCTTGTCGCAGGTAGGCCGGAACAAGCGCCAGCGCCGTTCCGGCTCCCCTCCCCTCCCTTCCAAATCCTCCATTTCGACTCTCATCCAGCATCGTCAAGTCTGCAGCCTTATGAAACAGCAACTCAACACGTATCGCCTATCCAATGGACTAGTGTTGCTGGGTGAGCATATGCCGTGGCTGCGGTCAGCGGCGTTTACTTTTTTAGTGCCTTCGGGCACATGTTATGCGCCGCCAGAGTTGTGCGGGCTGGCGTCATTGGCCAGCGAGATGAGCCAACGTGGTTGCGGACCGTACGATAGTCGACAGTTTTTGGAAGAGCTAGATTTTTTGGGTGTGGAACGCACTAGTTCCATCACCACGCATCACACGTCGTTCAGTTGTGCCATGCCCAGCAGTGCGTTTGAGCGCACGCTGGAGTTGTACAGTCACATGGTCCGCCGGCCCCACTTGCCCGAAGACCAATTAGAAGACGCCCGACAACTCGGCTTTCAAGATCTGCGCGCCCTAGAGGACGAACCATCCCATCGCTGCTTCAATGAACTCAAGCGTTTCCGTTTTCCTCAACCGTTCGGTCGGACTGCCCAAGGCACGCTCGAAGGCCTGCAATCGATCCAGATCGATGATGTTCGAGAGTTCTGCGCCAACAATCTTCACGCGTCCGATAGCATTTTGGCAGTGGCTGGGAACTTTAAATGGAGCGAGGTTTGCGAAGCGGTGGAACGCGCGCTAGGCGACTGGAATGGCCCGGCTACGAAGACACTACCCAAGCTCGAGCCGCTCAGTGGCGGTCGACATACCGATCATGCCTCCAATCAAACTCATTTAGCCTTGGCTTATGATTGCGTGCCCTATGAGAGCCCTGATTATTACAAGACGCGGGCATTGGTCGGCATTCTCAGCGATGGCATGAGCAGTCGTCTGTTCACGGAAGTCCGCGAAAAGCGGGGCTTGGTCTATTCCGTGTTTGCCACCTGCTTTTCGCTGGCCGGCAAAGGCAGTGTCTTATGTTATGCCGGCACGACCACCAATCGAGCCGAAGAGACACTGCACGTATTGCTGGAGACTATTCACTCGCTCGGCTCAGGAGTGAGCGAGGATGAACTAGCTCGCTTGAAAGTGCGCATTAAGAGCGCGCTGGTCATGGAGCAGGAGAGTTCGGCGGCGCGCAGTCATCAGATTGCGGTCGATTGGTTTCATCTGGGACGCGTGCCGACTCGCGCCGAGGTCTTAAGCGAGATCGATTCCTTGACCTGTGAGGGCCTGTTGGATCATTTCAACGCCCATCGACCGAACAACTTTGCCTTAGTCACTGTCGGATCTCAACCGTTGGAGTTGCCTGGTGGAATTGTTGACGCATAAATCAATCTCGGGCCCCGAGATCATCGCCCTCTGCGATCCAGCAGCCTTCACGACATCGGTGGGTTGGTTCGTCAATACTGGTGCTCGAGATGAATCACCAGAACTGGCCGGTGTCAGCCACTTTCTCGAACACATGGTGTTCAAAGGCACCAAGCGTCGATCGGCTGAACAGGTCAATAGCGAACTGGACCACTTGGGCGCGCAATCCAACGCCTTTACATCCGAAGAGTCGACGGTGTTTCACGCTTGCGTGTTACCCGAATGTCAGGATCAAGCAGTCGATCTGCTGACCGACATCATGCGGCCCAGTCTGCGCGAAGAAGACTTTCAAACGGAACGGCAAGTCGTTTTGGAAGAAATCGCTATGTACGACGACCAACCACCTTATGGTGCCATGGAGCGCGCCATGGAGTTGTTCTTCGGCGAGCATTCCTTGGGCCGGCGCGTACTGGGTACCACCGAAACGGTCAGCGAAATGACCATCGAACAGATGGTGCAATATCACAAGCAGCGCTATACGCTGGACAATATGATCCTGGTGGCCAGTGGCAAAGTGGATTTCCAACGCCTGGTCGAACAAACCGAATCGCTGGTTGGATCATGGCGAGGCCGCTCATCGCCTAGACAAACACACTTGCCCAAGTTTGGCATCTCTAGTGAGATTATCGAGCGTCAAGCCTCCCATCAACAGTACACCGTCAAGATCTGGCCGGGTGTGGGTTGCAATGACCCAAGCCGCTACGCCCTGCGGTTGCTGGCCAGTGTCATCGCAGATGAATCGGGCAGCCGATTGTTTTGGGAATTGATCGACACGGGTCTGGCCGAGACCGCCGCCTTATGGCCCCAGTTCTTTCAAGAGTGTGGCTGCATCGTCGGTTACTTGTGCTGTGCTCCAGAAGATACCGAAGAAAACACCGACATAATCCAACGTGTATTTCAGCAGGTGATCGATGAAGGTGTCACCCAACGCGAACTGGACCTGGCTCGCAACAAGATTGTCTCTAGCTTGATCCTGTCGGATGAACGTCCCAGCAATCGCCTGTTCGCCCTCGGTCAGTCATGGCTGGCTCGCAAACGATACGATCCGCTGGATGCCGTCCTAGCGCGTTATGCCGCTGTCACTCCCGATGAATTGCGTGAAGTGGCGGTGCAAACCCTCTCGCCCACACCCACGACCGTGCAAGTTGTCCACGTGGAATAAGCCGATTTAAGTTGAAGCAGGAAACGCCGAGGCGACTTCGATTTGAGTCGATTCGAAAATAACAACTTGGATTTGTTTTTTCTGTCCCCCTTTTTTCTGTCTCCCTCCGGCCTGTACAGGCAGCGGGAGGTAGAAGGGAGATAGAATCAGGGCTCTGCGCTGAGAGAAGATGGGCCAATCAACAGTTAGGATGAAAACGTGATGTCATCGAATGCGTCTGCGGCCTCGCAGTCGGACATGCAGTCAGACATGCAGCTTAAGCCGCTGCGAGTTTGGATTCCACTGTTGATTCTGCCGCTGATGGTCGGCGCGAGATTTGTGCCGGAGTTCTGGACCGATGGACCTGCGTGGACTTGGGCCATCGGGGCTTTCTTCCCGTTCTTATTCAGCCTGGCACTGTTGATATGGTGGCTGACGCTCAGCCGCGCTCGCGCTGGTGAACGACTATTGGGCTTGCTGGCCATCATCGCCATACTCGTCGTCGAACAATTGTTGGCCCATGAAACCATGCGTGGTCCAGTGTTCATCGTCATGACGATACCGATGACGATCGGCGCGTTTGCACTGGGGCTGTGCCTGGTAGGGCGATGGAATACGACCAGCCGCACAGTAGTGGCGCTACTGCTAGGCGCTGCGGCAGCTTCTGTTTCACTCTTCGCGCGCAACGACGGTGTGTGGGGTGACTTTTCGTTTGATCTTTTGCCACGCTGGACTCGCTCAACAGATCAACTTGTCAACAACGTGGTGCGACCCGAAGGCACTCATGCGATCCCCTCCGATGTAAAGCTCGAGTCGACTTGGCCGAGCTTTCGCGGACCGCTGCAAGATGGCGTGGTGCGCGGCGGCCCGGTGCTCGACTCAGATTGGGCAGCCCATCCGCCCAAGGAACTTTGGCGGATCACCGTCGGACCAGCTTGGAGCTCCTTTGTTTCCGTTGATCGCTACCTGATTACGCAAGAACAGCGTGGAGACGAAGAGGCCGTTGTCTGCTACGACGCTGACTCGGGACGTCAAGTTTGGGAGAAGAAATGGGCCTCACGTTTCTTCGAAGCACTTGGCGGACTCGGCCCTCGATCGACACCCACGTATGCCGATGGCTTTGTGTATGCCCTGGGCGCGGCCGGCACACTAGGAAAACTCGACGTGCACGATGGTTCCCAAATCTGGGACGCGGATATCAAGCAACTTTCGGAGCGCGATCAACCGCCGATGTGGGGCTTCTCGGCCTCACCATTAATCGCGGGCAACCTGGTCGTTGTGCATGCCGGTGGTAAAGGCGACAAGGGCATCTTGGCGTTTGATACCGAGAGCAGCAAGCTGGCCTGGTCTGCGCCGGCCGGCGAGCAATCGTATGGCTCGTTGCAGTCCGTGCAACTGTTCGGTCAAACGCGACTCGCGCTGTTGTCGGAGCGCGGCGCACAATTCTGGGACCTCAACGGACAGAGCGTCTTTGATTATGCTTGGCCACACCAAGGCTATCGCGCTCTGCAACCCCAGATCATCGACGGCGACAAGCTGGTTATCGCCACTGGCATGGGCAGCGGTACGCGGTTGGTGCAGTTATCTACGGAGGCCGATAAGATTGTCGGCAAAGAAGTTTGGACATCGCGCGAGCTCAAGCCTGACTTCAATGACGTCGTAGTGCACAAAGGGTTCTTGTACGGTTTCGACAATCGCATCTTCACTTGCATCGATATGAACACCGGCAAGCGAAAATGGAAAGGCGGACACTATGAGAAAGGCCAGGCACTGCTTGTTGCAGACTCCGATTTGATCATCGTCGTCGGCGAAAAGGGAAAGCTGTTTTTACTCCGAGCCACTCCCGACAAACATGAAGAACTCGGTGTGATCACTGCCTTGAGCGACAAGACCTGGAACCACCCCGTACTGATCGGCGATCGATTGTTTTTACGCAATGCCGCCGAAGCTGTTGCGTATCAACTGCCAGTACTGCATTAGTTGATGGATTAGAATTTCTTTTTTCCGTCCCCTTTTTTCTGTCTCCCTCCGGCCTGACAGAAAAACAATGCAGATCTTGCTAATGCTGGATGCGCGATCGATAAACTTCGATCGCTGTATCAAAGGCCAGCTTGGCTGCATCGCGTTCGGCTGGCGAAATGTTCTTCTCACGCTGCCGCCAAAGTTGCTGGATGGTCTCAATGCACCACCGGGCGCTATCGGCCGATGCACGAATGGGTTGACCAGCGACCAATACGTCGATAGGGTTGGTATGCAAATGCGGAAAGGCCCGCACGGCTACCCAACTCGATTGCTTGATATCCAGTTTGAATTCGTAAACTTCTTCTCGACCATCCGCAGCGATCTTTCGGCTGGCCACTGGCAAACCGTTGACGACCACTTCTAAGTCACGTGAACCAGTCTCCACCCACGCATCGCTGCGCGAACCATGTAGGGTCACCGTGTCGCCTACAAATCGACGACCACCTTCGGGCAGACGCGTCGCATAAGCCACGGACTGTGGCATCTTCGGTGCGATGGCAATTCGCGCGCGCACGGTTATTTCTGAAGGCTGACTTATGTTCAGCGTCTCACCCAATCGGGCCTGTTGAGATGCACCGTGAACTTCAAAACTCAGAGCATGCGCGTAGCCGTCGGAAACGTACGAGCGACCTTCGGCCAACCCTCGACACCAGCGGGGAAAGTCGATCTGATCGGTCTGGTCCATCGCTACGTACACGCGACCTTGCCCGACGGAATCCCCACTCATGCATGGGAAATCGGTCTCTCCGCTGGCTTTCAGTGGAAACCCACAATTCAACACGTGGTACCACATGTTCCACTCCGCCACCCGAGCTGTATCCATTGTGCTGATGAAATCGCAAGCACCTACGGTTACTGCTACGGGCAGTTCCATCGCGCCCACACTATTCATCTCAGGAATAGCCAGGTTCGGTAATCGATCAGCCGCCGCATCGATTGCACTGTGCAGCTCGACGCGGCTGAGGCCTTGATCGCGATCCACATCAATGTCGGCGAAGGGAGCAGGCAGTAACCCTTTAGCCGCTTCTGATTTGGATACTAGTTGGCTCTTGTCGGTATCCAGTTGCTCCAGCATGCGATTGGCTGCCCGCTGCGCATCGATCTGCAACCCACTGGCTGAATGTGCAAAGCCGGTGACGGCCCCTTGAGCCTTGGCCCATTGCAGTGCCGGCGTTGCCCAGGTTGGCCAGCCTTTCACTTTCGTGCCTTCGGAGCCTGGATAATATTGATCGCGCAGATTCAACAAGCAAACGTGCCCCAAAGCCTGAGAACCAAAACCACTGATTTCGATGTCGTATTTGAGCAACGTACGCGGGCGGCTGAGCGCATCAACTTCGGGACGAAAGAAATGTCGTTGATGCTCAAAGCAGGGCCCCCAAGTTAAGACGCAGCCCACGTTCAATCCCTCGCCAGCCACCTGGCGAAACATATCGGCTGGTGTCACACCTTCCGTGGGGCTAGTGTAATGCGCGCAACCAGCGCCATGAATATGGTGATCACCGCTCACCCAACCGCGTTCGATCGACTTGACCCACCGCTGCAGTTTAACCGCACATTGATTATCTTTTTCCATCGCAACTATCAATTCTTGAGTCTGCGGTAGAGTTTCTGGACCTTGCGATGATTGCACAGTGAACTTGCCCGGGGGCAGCCAGACTGACTCACCGTCCTCGCGATAGATGTGCTGTTGAAAAAAGAAGTCGGGTGCCAAACGTCGAGGCTGGGGTGGATAGACATGGCCATGCGCATCGCGAATCGTCAAACGCGCAAACGCACGCTGGCCATTGTCATCATGGATCGTCAGCCGCACTGGCAGGGCAGGGGGGATGAGAGTCGCGACCGGCAGTTGGGCGCGAAAGCCCAAGTCTTGCGTGCCGCTACCAACCGAGAACTCCAACACTGCCTCGCGCTGCCCGGCTTCACTCGAATAAACCAACAATAGGGCGTACTCCAGCGGAGCCCCGCTGGGTACACGCATCATCGGCGCTTGCTCGAACCATTCCAAATGCAAAAAACGTCTGGGACTATCGCCTTTGACTTCGTTCTCGCGCAAACTGAGTTGATCCTGTCGTTGCATACTCAGCAGGGCCACGCCGCTATAACTCGGTCCAGCTTGTGGACTATTCACTCGCAGTGGTGCTTGCACCGCCCCTTGATTGACGATCTTGACCAGCCACGGAACATAGCCGGCTTGCTGCAATCGCGGTTTCACTTGCCCCGCTTCTACTTTGACGCGAGATTCGGGGTTGATCATGACTGTGCAGGTGACCTGCTCATCGAGTAACTGCTGCAACGCGGCCGCATCTTCCGCAGCGCGCGCCATCTGCAATTTGCGTCTAAGGTCCTCAGGCCAGGCATAGCCCAGGGCCTCGAGCGTTTGCTCAACGCGCTCCGCCTGCACACCGAGCGCCTGGACATCCGTTGATTGCGCGTCGTCCGTGGCCCGAGGCGTGAGCTGTGCTGGACAAACCGTTGGAAAGACAGCCAGAAAAACAGCCGTGAGTAGTGTGCGAGAGAAGGAGGGGCACTCGGTCATCGTATCGAATCCTGACTTCCGCTGATGGAATGGGAACAGGTGCACAGACGTCGTGACTGTATGCTATCAAGAAACTCGCCCACGTTTTCTCAGGCAAGTGCTTCTTCATTAAGGAGTTAGAAAGTCCATGGGAACCGAGGTGTTGTTCTCTAATTGGCGCGGGCCGCGTTAACGGGCTCAGGCATGGGCTAATCACCCACTCTCTATTTTAAGCCAATTGCCCCCTTAATCTTTCCATCCAGCAAAGAATCGTACCTTGCTGCCTTGAGCTGCATTTTTTTGCCCCCCTTTTTTCTGTCTCTCGCCTTCAATTCGTCAAAGCAAGAATTTCGTTATCAACTAGCCAGCCAGAGTAAATCCCCAGTCTCTACCGGTCGGGAGGAGACAGAAAAAAGGGGGACAGAAAAAGTACAAATCCAAGGTGCGGAGGGGGATTAACTCACGATGTCCTTGACTACTCGGCCGCTCACATCGGTCAACCGGTAGTCGCGACCGGTGTGCTTGAAGGTCAGACGCTCATGGTCCAGGCCGAGTTGATGCAAGATCGTGGCGTGCAAATCGGGCACAGAAACACGGTTCTCTATGGCCGCGTAACCGAACTCATCAGTCGCGCCATAGGTGGTACCGCCTCGAATACCGCCGCCGCACATCCACATCGTAAAGCCCTTGGGATGATGATCGCGCCCTTTACCATTTTCGGCCACCGGCGAACGACCAAACTCACCACCCCAAACCACCAAAGTCGTATCGAAAAGTCCGCGAGCCTTCAGATCGCCAATCAGCGCTGCGATCGGACGATCCGTTTCCAAACAATGCAGGTCATGATTCTTTTTCAGATCATCGTGCGCGTCCCAAGCGCTGGGGCCATCGTTACCACCACTATACAACTGCACGAAACGCACACCGCGCTCCACCAATCGCCGCGCCAGCAGACAGTTTCGGCCGAAGTGAGCGGTCACCTTCTGATCGAGCCCATACATCTGGTGGGTCGACTGTGACTCCTGATTCAAATCAGTACACTCGGTAGCACTCATCTGCATGCGATAAGCGAGTTCATACGAATTGATGCGCGCGAGCAAACTATCTTCGCCTGGGTTCTCGACCGCGAACTGCTCGTTCCATTGCTTGAGCAGGTCTAGCCTGGCGCGCTGCCGCGAATTGTTGACGCTAGCCGGCGGTGCGAGATACGCGATCGGCTGACCACTACTGCGAAAGGGGACACCTTGATAGGCCGCCGGCATAAAGCCACTAGACCAATTCAATCCGCCGTTCACTGGCGCACCCTGATGATCCATCATCACCACAAAGGCCGGCAGATTGTCGCTCTCCGATCCCAGTCCATAGGTCACCCAAGATCCCATGCTCGGCCGACCGGCTTGCACGAAGCCTGAGTTCATTTGGAAAAGCGCGGGACCATGATTGTTGCTCTCGGCATGCATCGATCGAATCACGCACAAACTATCCGCATGCTCCGCCAGGTGGGGAAACGTCTCTGCCATCTCCATACCCGACTGGCCATGCTTGGCGAAGCGATATGGGCTGGCCATCGCCACGTTTTTTGTCTTGGCTCCCATGAAGGCATCGTCGGCCTTCCACATCGGGATGGGTTGGCCATGCCACTTGGTCAGTTCTGGTTTCGGATCGAACAAATCCACATGACTAGGACCACCATACATGAACAGAAAAATGACCGCTTGAGCTCGAGGGGCAAAATGGGCCAACCGCGGCGCTAGCAGATTGGACGAATTTGACGTCGCATCGCTAGCCAGCAACTGGTTCCGCTCCAGCAAATATTGCAGGGCCAGCATGCCAAAGCCGGCGCCAGCCTGCTGTAACATTTGGCGACGATTGAAGCCCGCGTAATGCCGGCCATGGGAAGCTTCTGGATTCATGGTATGTGAATAAACTGACTGCTATTAAAGATCACGTGCGCCAAATCAGTCAGACCGCTGACCAGATCGCTCGCACTGGCGCGCTGTTGCAAAAACTGCTCGGCTTGCTGCCGTTGATCGGGCGATGGTGCGTGCCCCAGCGTTATTTCAAACATTCTCTCGATAGCGTGTGTTGAGTGTTGATCGCTCTCGCGCAATGCACGCTCGGCCAGGTATCCAGCCTGTGTCTCCACGAACTGATCGTTCATCAGCACCAAGGCTTGCGTCGGCACGACGCTCTGTGTCCGCACCGAGCAACTATCGGTGGTCGTCGGCGCGTCAAACAGTTCCAACATGGGCATCAGCAGTTGACGCTTGGCATAGATGTAAACGCTACGCCGCCAATGTTCCGGCTTCTCTTGATCAATCGCCGGCCACTTGTTGCGCTGACTGGCAGGAATCAATTCCGGGGGCAATCGCGGCTTCACACCCGGACCCGCGAATTGACGATTCAATTGACCGCTAGCCATCAAAATACTATCTCGAATCACCTCGGCCTCCATGCGCCGCAGGTTCATATGTGACAACCATTGATTGTCCGCATCT
>JADLDX010000009.1 GCA_020846515.1 Pirellulaceae bacterium | reverse complement strand
TTGAACCGGAGTCCAGTCGCACGACAAATTGAGGGTTGGATATGGCAAAGAGTAACGACGATGGTGGGGATAAACGCAATGGTGAGCCACGGACGCCAGGCAATTGGATGTGGTATCTGGCCCTGGTCGCTGTGTTGCTGCTGACTGTCAGCGTCTTTATTGTTGACAGCACCACCAAGCAACTGCTCTACCCAGACTTGATCGCATTGCTGCAAAACACCCGTTATGTCGAGCGTGGTTCGGATCGCTTGCAAGAGGGCGCCACCGGCAAGATCATCGTGCCACTACGCACCAAGACCGATCGCATGGAAGTCAGCAAACTGACCGACATTCGCGTCGACAAGACGGTAGTGTACGGCTCGATGACTTATCGCATGATCGATGATGGCGGCAACGAAGTCCAAGCGCCGCGTCAGGCCAAATTTCGAACGCGCAAAGACGATTCTGAAAAGACCAGTGAAGAGTTGCGAACTCTGTTGGCCCAAACCAATCTCGATTGGACCTACAGCGATGGCCCAACCTTCATGTCCCAGTATGGATTGTTGCTGTTAATTCTCGTCGCCACGATCATCATCATGATGATCACGGTCAGACGCATTAGTGGAATCAGTTCGCCCATGTCCTTCGGTCGCTCGCGCGGACGCCTGTACGCTCAAGAAGACATTGGCATTACGTTTGACGATATCGCTGGAGTTGATGAAGCGGTCGAAGAAGTGCGTGAGATCGTGGACTTCTTGCGATATCCGGACAAGTATCAACGATTGGGTGGTCGTATTCCTAAAGGCGTGTTGCTAGTTGGTCCTCCAGGCACTGGTAAGACGTTGCTGGCCAAAGCCATCGCTGGTGAAGCGGGCGTACCGTTCTTCAGTTTGAGCGGTAGCGATTTCGTCGAAATGTTTGTGGGCGTCGGTGCGGCTCGCGTCCGCGATATGTTCCAACAGGCCCAAGCCAAGTCACCCTGCATTATTTTCATCGACGAACTAGACGCGCTGGGCAAGAGCCGCTCGGGCAGTATGGTCGGCGTGCATGACGAACGTGAACAGACGCTCAATGCGCTGTTGGTTGAGATGGATGGATTTGATCCGAACAACGGGATTATTGTGATCGCCGCCACCAACCGCCCTGAAACGCTTGACCCTGCATTGCTGCGGGCTGGGCGTTTTGATCGAAACGTTTTGGTCGACCGACCCGACAAGTCGGGCCGCGAAGAAATCTTGAAGGTCCACGTCAAGAATGTAAAGCTCGGGCCACAGGTGAACCTGAAGGAAATCGCTTCCTTCACCAGCGGTTTCTGTGGTGCCGATTTGGCCAACCTGGTCAACGAGGCCGCCCTGCTCGCCGCACGCAAAGGCAAAAACCTGGTTGGTCAAGAAGAGTTCGACGAGGGCGTCGAGCGCGTGACGGCTGGTTTGGAGAAAAAGCGTCGCATCATGGATGACGACGAGAAGTTGCGCGTGGCCTATCACGAAGCCGCGCACGCGCTGGTCGCCTATTCGCTACCCAATACTAATCCTGTTCACAAGGTCTCCATCATACCTCGTGGTTTAGCCGCCTTGGGATACACGCTCCAACGTCCCGAAGGTGATCGCTACCTCATGACTCAACCGGAACTCGAATCACAGATGCAAGTCTTACTCGCCGGTACGTTGGCTGAGGAGATTGTGCTGAAGGATATCAGCACCGGTGCGCAGAATGATCTGGAACGAGCCACCAGTATTGCGCGCAGTATGATCATGGAGTTTGGCATGAGCCGATTGGGTCGCGTCAATTATCGCGAAAGTAATCGCTCGCCCTTCCTAGCCGCCTCGCGCGGTGAAGGTTATGTGCGAGATCACAGCGAGCAGACAGCCCGTGAAATCGACGAAGAGGTCAAGCGGATCGTGGACGACATGGCCATGAAGACTCGACAGATTCTGCTCGAACGGCGCCAGGCACTCGAAGCAGTCACGCAACGATTAATCGAGACCGAAGTTATGGAGACTGTGGAACTGTCGCGGATTATCGAAGCCAATCTGACAGGACCACGCGTGGTGCCAGGCACGAACCAAGCCATGCGCAAGATCGCTGTACCGACTGTGCCTCCGTCCGAAGACACCGCACAAGCCGGCGGCTAACGCGGGACTTCGGCTTTTGGCTGACGAGCAAAGTGAGTTCCAACGCGTTGCTGGATGTGCGTATTGACAGCAGCCTGCAACTTACGCAGCTCTTCCAGATGTTGGCCTAGGTGCTGTTCTGCATCGTTGCGCAGCAAGGCGACCATGCGAGTTTGATCGCCCAACTTGCGTTGCACAACCACCTCTAACTGCTCCGACGCTTGCACGTAATGCTTGGCAACATGTTGGGATGCCTGACTGGTCAATCGCCGGTCCAACCACTGGACAACTTCTTGGCCAACGGTCCATGTTGGTTGGTCTGTTAATTGTGAAACCTCAAACATCAATTGCTCAGGCGTATCGTCGGTCGTCTTGAGCGCCTGATCTATCAATTCGATCCATGGTTCTTTTCCAGACGCATCCGGGACCAGGGCGCGGGTCATGTGCTCGACCACTTTGGATTGGGCAAGCCACTGGCGCAAATCTAAATGGCCTGTGGCGGAGACATGCTGGGCTTGTACTTCACACTCAATTGCCAACTCTTCGCTCGCATGGCTCTTCAAACTAACGCGTGCGCGACCACTCTCGTGATCGATGCTTTGCCCGTCTAAATCTAGCTTGGCTGTACCGCGATCAATCGACATGCGCCACTGGGAAGTCGACAAGCGATTGGCCGAGACATGATTGGGCAGCACATCGGTGCTGATGCCGTCGATCGACGCTTCCTGAGTCATCTCAGCGCTGTCGTTGATCATGGACTCAGGCAGAATTTGAAAACTGCCACTGGCGGTGAATGGCCATGCGCGTCCCTCGATTTCAACCTGTCCACTGATTTTGGTCGATTCGGCTGCAAACTGCGGCGCGTCGGGCTGGACATGGCGGATCGGTTGCCCGCGTTGCGATTGCAAACACTCGAATGGTTTTAGAATCAAATCGGACAACAGTACAACATAGCGAGCTGGGTCGCTCAGTTGTTGTCCCAAGCCGCGTTCAATCACAAACTTCGCTACCTGATCTGCCGGTGGAGCCGCATAGGTTGTTGACTGCAATTGCAACGCTTCTTTTTCAACTAGAAGCGCCGAGCGCACCCGCGATTGCTCTTCGCTTAACAGTCGATCCACCCGCGACAGATCGCTCTTCATCGAGATCAATTTCAGTCGGAGTTCTTCCAGTCGTTCGCGACTGGCGATGACATGCACTTCATGTCGCAATACGTTATCCATCGCCGAGATCTGCTGCTGGATGTCGCGCGCTTCGTTGACGGTGCGTTGTGGGTGCTCGCGGAGCGATTGGAAATGTCCTTGCATACGTTCAGAGACCATATCCGCATCGACGGCCACCTGCCGACCGCTGGCATAGCGTTCCGACAGTAGCGAAGAGCAGAGCTGTTGCAGGTCATCGAACCATTTCTGCGCAGGCGAAGCTGTACCCTTCCCAGGCAAACTCTCTTGCGCGGGCTTGTTATTGCCTGACTCTGGCGCGTTCGCCAAACCCAGCCCGGTTGGTGACTGCGGTGCCGAATCGACCGCTTCCCACAGAGGTGCACCGGCTTCACCCTCACTTACATCCAGAGCGAAGTCCACATCAACGATGTTCTCTTGATCAAATTGGTTGTAATCGGCGCTAATGGTCGCATCTTCGATGATCACTCGCGGCAAGACGAAACGCTTGCGTAGCAATGCCGATTGATCGTAAGCGAACCAGAGTTTCGAGGCGAACAATTGCAGCGGTTGCTGGTTGACGTCCGTTGCATACGTTAGCGGAATCTCAACTTCCTCGGCACATCCAGCCGCCTGACTCCAATGCAATCGAAACGACTCCGCGCGAGTACCCGGTCCAAGCACGCTGGCCAACAGATGCTGTTCAGCATATTGTTTGCAGAGTACGGCTCCGCCGCCGATGGCGGTCACAGCCACTCCCAACGCACACCAGCCACCGACGCCACGCAGCCACTTCATGTGTTCTTTCCTTCGCGTGTCTGTCGGAGGTGCCCCAGTAGATACCCCAGGCTTTCACCACGCATAGGTTCCAAAGGCAACGTCGCCGGAGCAGGGTTCTTTAGAGCTTCAGCCATCACCAAATGCTCGAAGTCCGCACCACTGTGCGGGTCGCTCTGACCTTCAGCAATCGAAACATTCATAGGCAATATGCTACGCCCTTCCGATGGAGCCCTAAAGGAACGCTCCGCGTTGGTCTGCTGTGACAGCATCTCTTGTCCGTGCTCCGCCTGGCTTAAACGACCTATGGCCCATTCCGAATGTTGATCAAATTCTTGAGCAGTCGAATGATCGAGGGTCATACAGTCGTCTGCCCAACGTACGATTTCAAGGGTCGTTTCCATTAGCCATGGATGTTCACTTACCTGGCTCACCGAATCCGATTGTGGCGAGACATCCAACTGGTCAACTGGTTCTGCCGTGTCGACAGGTGCATGCAGCGTATCGTAGTGGTGCGTGACGATCGTCATGCCCTCTTCCGCCAGGCACTCGTCCAGCAGTTCATCGACCCAGGCCAAGACTTCGCTAGCGCTTTGAGCCAACTGCAGACTGTCCACCACATCGCCATGGTCGAATGCAAACGGTGGTGCTTCTGCGTCCGCGCCGGATCGCGACCGTAAGGAATCAATGGAATCTTTATGCACGTTTTCAGGTTGGGTACCGCCCGAGGCATGCGCGGTCAACGAGCGCGGCCCAACTCCCGAAGCAATTAGATCAGAAGTTTGGTTTTCACCGGCAGCGCGACCCATGTGCCAAGAGTTGATGATCGGGCTTACCTCTTGGACCGGTTCGAAGACCACTCGTTCAAGCTCGTCGGGTTGATCCACGTCCGCCACGCGTGACTGGAACGACGCAGGCTGTGCAGCTCGATTCAGCTTGGGAGGTGGAATGATCAGCGGTGAAATGGCCGGCTCAACCGAAGATTGGGCCCCTGATGGAGCCAGCGATTGGGGCGTCAATTGGGGTGGTCGCGGCATCTCGCGCGAATGCATCCCCTGGTTGGTTGGCTGGATCACTGGTTGAGTAACTGGACGGGGCGTCGGTTGACTGGAGGGTTCGTTATACAGGGGCACCGCTGCCGATCGACGATCGCGTTGGCTGTGTCGGTCGGGCGCCGAGGTGTGCCGCTGAGGTGTGCGCGGGGCAATCAACGGTTCAGGCTGATCCGGTTGCACTGGCGCATAACTGCGAGTCGTGGAACGCGCTCGGCTGCCACCGTACTCGAGATGTTCGAATAGTCGTAATGCAACCAGATACACCGGGGCCACCGAAGCCAACCCCAGCACGAGACTTCCCAACACGACCGTGTTGTGCAGTGCCAGCCAAGGAACAATCGGCGCGCTTTCCAGCGTAAACCAGAGCGGACGCAGAGCCGGTTGCATCAGCAGCGAATTACCGATGGCCGACGACAATGGATCCAATCGGTAGGCCAGCAGCATCACTACGGCACTAATCACCAGTCCCAGCAATGTATGCACGGGCAACAGTAGCAGGGCCGCGTAGAGAATGACGGCTAACAGGTTGGCCTTTGGTACTAGTCCAGCCACAAACCCCAGCGCGATGGCAGCTGCCAATCGTCCTGGTGCGTGATGATCGGATGTGCTCTTCAGCAACCACAACCTGCGATTGCCTTTAGACCCCACCATATGCCAATTCCCCTCCGGTAAGTGGCGACAAACTTCGCCTATTACCCTTCCATCGATTCGAAGGGTCCCGCGGGCTAAGAAAATTCTGACAGCCCGGCAGAGTTTTCGGTCTTTAGCGAGTAAATGTAGTCAACTCAAACCTCCCAAACACCCCAGACCACCAGCCTTGTGGTCTCTTCGCCTCGTGGAGTCGCCTTGAATGCCAAATGGGTCCATCGCAAATCGGGCCGATTCCGACCGCCCGTGACCAAAGGTGTCCAGGGTGACTTTACTTTGATGGAGTTGTTTTCAACTCAGCTCTGCAGTGATGCGAGCCCTGTTGCCTGGTCCCACAGCTAACTAGTCCCACACTGATGCCCAGTCCCACAAATGCGGCAAGTGTGTAACAATGCACAGTGTTGGGATCAGGATTACGAAGAAGGCGATGGACCCGATGACAACTTCTCCCAAGCGGACCTTTATTGGTTGGACCAAACCTATTCTCCAGGCGGCCACTGAGCGTTTGTTCACTGAACATGCTCAAGCGGGAGTATGGGACCTTCGTCGCTGGTTGATCGTTCTTCCGAGCAGTTTGGCCAAGCGACGACTGCAGGAACTGCTCGCCATCCGCGCCGACGAAACCCAATGCTTGCTCTACCCGCCTGAAATCGTCACTGTGGGCCAGTTGCCCGAACACCTGTACGTCGCCAAGTATCCTTTTGCTAGCGACATGGTGCAGATTTTGGCTTGGTGTCACGCTCTCCAGCAAACCGATCCCAAGTTGCTGGAGAATGTTTTGCCCCTCCCCCCGCGCACGGGATTCCAGCAGCAATGGCTGGAACTGGGCAAGATGTTGGCCGGTGTGCATCGCGAACTGGCCAGCGATCTTCTGGATTTCAGTGGCGTGGTTCAAGCTTTAGGTACTCATCCTGAAGCCACGCGTTGGCAAGCCTTGGCGGCTGTACAGCGCCGTTATTTAGATGTGCTTGACTCGCTGGAGTTATGGGACGTCCAAACGGCCCGACTGGTCGCCTTGCAGCGTGGCGAGCCAACAACCGATGCTCACGTGTTGATGCTCAGCACAGTCGACCT
>JADLDX010000008.1 GCA_020846515.1 Pirellulaceae bacterium | reverse complement strand
CCTTCGGCAAGATCACGCAGGTCTGCGGCACGTTGTATCGCGCTGAATTGAAACCCAAAGGGCCTTTGCTGAGCCAGACCTTTATTGCCGCCAGCAGTAGTATCGCGGCCGGATTGCGGGTGCTCGATTGCTTAGAGCAAGCTGGCTGTTTTGGACCTAACAGTCTGAACATGGAGCGTCATGCTCTGTACAGCGCCCGCATTCAAAAATTAGCTGCTGAATATCCAGGCAAGATCAGTGGTCCCTACGGTTGCGGCATGATGTTCGCGTTCACGCCCGGCGATGGTTCCGATGCGCAGGCTACGCTGATGGTGCAACGATTGTATGAGGCCGGCTTGATGAGCTTTTTGGCTGGGCACGATCCGGCCCGAGTGCGTTTCTTGCCACCGCCAGGTGTGACGACGCACGCGCATATTGAGCAGGCTTGCGACATCATTGAATCAGTCGTGAAAACTCTCTGAACTCATTCCTGGGGCCTTCGATCATGATCATCGTTCGCGCGGCCACGCTTGACGACGCCAATCAACTGTGGAACTTGATCAATCAAGCCACCTTTGGCATGACGACTCTGCAGATTACGCGCGAGCAGTTGAATGAACGCATCGAGTGCTCGCACTTCGCGTTCGCCAGGAAGACAGAGCGGCCCGGCAGTGATCTGTATGTGTTTGTTATGGAGGATCTGGCCAAGCATCAGTTGGTGGGCACGTCGTGCATTTTTTCCAAAACCGGAGGTTACGAACCGTTCTACTCGTACCGCCGCGTTTTTGAGACAGCCCGCTGCGAGAGATTGGGCAAGAGTCAAGAGATTGAATCCTTGCAACTGCAGAAGATTCATGACGGTCCGACCGAAATCGGCAGTCTGTTTCTGGACCCGGCCTATCGTGGCCGCGGCCGGGGACGCCTGCTGAGCCTGGCGAGATTCGTCTTTATTGCTCGTCACCCCAAGCGATTTGCCGATCAAGTCATCGCTGAGATGCGTGGCGTGGTCAATGACGACGGTACATGCCCGTTCTGGGAAGTCATTGGCCGTCATTTTTTTGACATGGAGTTTCCACAAGCCGATAGTCTATCGACGATCGACAAACGCTTTATCGAAGAGTTGATGCCCCACCATCCGATTTATGTGTGCCTGCTGCCGCCGGAAGGACGAGCCGTCATTGGCAAGGTCCATCCGGATACGGAACCAGCCTTGGCCATGCTGCGCGACGAGGGTTTCCGCGTTGTGGACTTGATCGACATTTTTGATGGCGGGCCGGTCGTGCACTGTGCGCGCGACGAAATTGCCGCGGTGAAGCGCGTGATTGAGGCACCGATCATCGAGATCGCTGAACAGCTGGACGCCCCTGAGTCTATTCTGGCTAGCCGCCAAGGTGGATTTCGCTCCATGCTTGGGGCGGTTCGGCAGACCGATACTGGCCTGATCATTCCTGATATCGTGGCCCTAACACTGGGCGTGCGAGAGGGCGACCCGCTGGCCGTGCTCTCACCCAAAGGCTGAGGGCAGAGCCAGCGCTCTCGCTAACCCGACTGGTTTGCGGCTGCGAAGAAGTGCTATTATATTATCCGCACCAATTGTTCTCACTTTTGACATCTTGATAAAGAGGCAAGCCAATGGCTGACCGCCGCCGCATTACCGTCTCCGCTGTAGGAGATCTGGCCTTGGTTCGATTCTTGGATCGCAAAATCGTTGACCCTTCCAATATTGAAGAAGTGGGCGACGAGATTTTCCAGCTCTTGGAAAAGGATAAGTTCAAAAACGTCATCTTGAACTTCGATGGCGTAGAGTTCCTTGGATCAGCCGCTTTGAATAAACTGATCATGATGGACAAGAAGGTCAAAGCTGCGGCTGGTAAGTTGAGATTGTGTGCACTGCGAGCCGAAATCATGGAAGTGTTTACCATCACCAAGCTCAGTCGTGTCTTCGATATCAAGAAGACCGAGGCCGACGCGCTGAAGGCCTTTGGCGTTGACATCTAATCTTATCATCGACTCATCAACATCGACTCGTCTAAGTCGTCACGGGTCGGCTTGCCCGAGGCTACCAACGATACATTTGCGGAGCGTGTACGATGGCTGATACAGCCTGGGAGTGGAGTCTGCATGAGCATATACCGAGCTCGTCGGTCTCCGGGCACGAACTGATCGAACGCTACATCCGAGTACTCGAGCAGTTTGGATGGGATGGTCGCGATCTGTTTCATGTCCAATTGGCCGTGGAAGAAGCGATCGTCAATGCGATTACGCATGGCAATCATGAATCGCCGGATAAGACGGTAGAAGTCGAGTTGCATGTCAGTCGCCTGGCGACATCGATGCGCATTCAGGATCAAGGGGCGGGGTTCTGCCCCGATGCGTTACCCGATCCAACCGAAGACGAAAACCTCGAGTCGCCCCACGGCCGCGGCGTTATGCTGATCAAGCAAATGATGGACAAAGTCGACTACAACGCCCGTGGCAATCAAGTGACCATGCTTAAGCGTCGTAGCGAGTCGGCAGGCTAAGCACGCGCTGGATGACACGTGGAACTAACCCTCCCAAGCGCAGCTTAGGGAGGGTCGAAAATCACGCCTTCAGCGTAGATTTTCGGGGAGGGTGTGTGCGCCGCACAGACGAGCCCGCAGCGAAACACTTCATGCCTTGGTTAGCAGGGCCGGCCCTCCCCGCCCACGCTGCCGCGGGTCGACCCTCCCGCTGCTACGCAGCAGGAGGGTTAGTTCCCTGCGCCGCACAGACGAGGTCGCAGCGGAATACTTCATGCATGGGTTAGTCGATGCCGGCTCCCTCCCCGACTGAGCTGCCGCCAGTCGACCCTCCCGCTGCTACGCAGCGGGAGGGTTAGTTCCTGTCACCCACATTGCCCATACGCCCCATGTTTACACAGGTCGCCGGCATTTGACTTTTTTTATCTCTTCTTCATGAGCCGAATCGATTGCTAGCATTGTTCATGAGTTCTTCACAAACCCTTGCAGCATCATTGGTTACCGCCTGTGGTCCCGCGGAAGGGGCCAACTCGGCCTAGGGACTCGATCGCTCCAAGTGCTGAATCGAACGTCACTTGCGAACTGTGGCTATGGGAATTTGACAACCTAGGGGCACTCGCTAAGATTCCTGACGTTGCTACATGTAGTGCTTTCAAAACAAGTGTACACTACAGGTAGTGGTTAATCCCGTGGTTATTGTTTGGGTCTAGGAATCTTTGGTAGCGGACGGAAACGCCGCGGTAGCAAGGTGCACCACGCCCAGCCAGCCGATTTTCAGGAGGTTCGCGGGAGCAACTCGTTTGGTATTTCGTCGAGCAAACAAATGGGGCCGGATCGCTGTCTGCGTCGCCTCGTGCTCATGACCAAACGTGTCCGGCATTTCGCGAGACTCCGCAGATTCACTTTTCTTCGTTGTTGTGGGTGAAGGAGTTTTTCAGGATGGCCACTGTTGAATTGGGACGCAGTCAGCGTCGTGCTCGTTTTACTTCCAAGCTGCGAGGCAATCGCATGGGCTTGCATATCGAAGAACGCTTTTGTCCGGCTGAGGCCGTTGATCCGTTTGAGACAGTCGATTGGGAAGTACGTAAGGCAGTAATCAAGGACGAGAACGGCAAGCCGTTGTTTGAACAGACTGACTGCGAAATCCCAGCTAGTTGGAGCCAGTTGGCGACCAACGTGGTAGTCAGCAAATATTTCTATGGTGAACCCGGCACGGCGCAGCGCGAGAAGAGCGTGCGTCAGTTGGTGCACCGCGTCTCGCGCACCCTAACCGACTGGGGAATCGAGGACGGTTACTTTGACTCGCCTGCCGACGGAGAACGTTTCTATCGCGAGCTGTCTTGGTTGTGCTTGCACCAATACGGTTCATTCAATTCGCCGGTTTGGTTCAACGTAGGCTTGTTCCAGCAGTACGGAGTTGTGGGGGCCAAGTGTACCTATCGTTACAACCGTGATACCAAGCAGGTGGAGCAGCCAGACAACCCGTACGAATATCCGCAGGGGTCGGCTTGCTTTATCCAAAGTGTCGAAGACAACATGGAAGATATTATGCGACTGGCTGCCAGCGAAGCCAAACTGTTCAAGTTTGGTAGTGGCACAGGTACCGACCTGTCGACCATTCGCAGTAGTCGTGAGAAGCTCTCCGGCGGTGGTACGCCTTCGGGCCCGCTTTCTTTCATGCGGGTTTACGATTCGATTGCCGGCGTGGTCAAGAGCGGTGGCAAGACTCGACGCGCCGCCAAGATGCAGTCGCTGAAAGTCTCGCACCCTGACATTCTCGAGTTCATCGAGTGCAAATGGCGCGAAGAGAAAAAGGCGCATGCCTTGATTCGTGAAGGTTACGAATCGAACTTCAATGGCGAAGCCTATTCGTCGGTCTGTTTCCAAAATGCGAACTTGTCGGTGCGGGTCACCGATGACTTTATGCAGGCCGTGCGCGAAGGTGAGAAATGGCGTACGACTTGGGTCAGCGACAAAGCTCGCGGTGTACCGCCGGAGTATGACGCCCGAGAAATCCTCAGCCGCATGGCTGACTGCGCGTGGCATTGTGGTGATCCAGGCGTGCAATATGACACGACGATCAACAAGTGGCACACCTGCTCGAACTCCGGGCCAATTAATGCCAGCAACCCTTGTTCGGAATACATGTTCCTGGACAATACGGCTTGCAACCTGGCCAGTATCAACTTGATGAAGTTCCGGCAGGCTGACGGTACTTTCGACGTTGACGGGTTCACGGCCGCTTGTCGTATTTTCTTCATCGCTCAAGAGATTCTGGTTGATCACGCAAGCTATCCCACGGATCGCATTGCGTTCAACAGCCACAAGTATCGACCGTTGGGCTTGGGTTATTCGAACCTAGGCAGCCTGATCATGACGGCTGGTGCTGCCTATGATTCCGAAGAAGCTCGTGGAATCTGCGGCTCGCTCACTGCCCTGTTGCATGGTGCGGCCAACTTGACCAGTGCCGAAATGGCGGGCGTGGTAGGACCATTTGAAGAGTACGAAAACAATCAGCAACCGATGTCGCGCGTTATGCGCATGCACCGCGACGCGGTGGAAGCCATCGATGACGCTGGTCCAAGTTATCTGAAGGACGCCGCGCGACAATTGTGGGACAAGGTGCTGGAGCTCGGTGACAAGTACGGTTATCGAAATGCTCAAGCGACCGTGCTGGCACCCACCGGTACGATCAGTTTCATGATGGACTGCGATACGACGGGTATCGAACCAGATATCGCGCTGGTCAAGTACAAGCAACTGGCCGGCGGCGGCATGATGAAGATCGTCAATCGCTCGGTGGCCCTCGGCCTGCAAACGTTGGGCTACACGCCCGAGCAGGTCAAGGCAATCATCGATTACGTGGATGCGAACGACACGATCGAAGGAGCTCCGTTCTTGGACGAGGAGCACCTGGTGGTGTTCGATTGTGCATTCAAGCCGGCCAAAGGTACGCGCAGTATCGCCTGGCAAGCGCACGTGCAAATGATGGCCGCCGCACAACCGTTTCTCTCGGGCGCTATCTCCAAGACAGTCAATATGCCCAGCGACGTCAGCGTGCAAGATATCGCCGACGCTTACTTCTGGGGTTGGGAACTCGGCTTGAAAGCCATCGCAATTTACCGCGACGGTTCCAAGCAGAGTCAACCGCTGTCGACCAAGTCGGAAACCGACAAAGCGGCTGAGAAACTGGTTGAGAAAATCGTTTACAAACCACGCCGTGAACGATTGCCGGATACGCGACAATCGATCACGCACAAGTTCAACATCAGTGGCCACGAAGGTTATCTGAATGTAGGGCTGTATCCCGACGGCCGCCCCGGTGAACTGTTTATCACCATGGCCAAAGAAGGGAGCACCGTCGGCGGATTGATGGACAGCTTCGGCACTGCCATCTCCTTGTCGCTGCAATACGGTGTACCCCTGGAAGTCCTGGTCAACAAGTTCAGCCATACGCGGTTCGAACCCATGGGACACACGACCAATCCCGATATCCGTATCGCCAAGAGCATGGTCGACTACATCTTCCGTTGGATGGGCATCACCTTCATCGCCGGCTTTCGCGAAGCTATGACCGGTATGCTGAAAAGTGAACCGACTGCCAACGCAGTCGGCAACTTGACCGCACCAGCCAGCGGAAATGCAAGTGCTGCTAGTTCTGGTGCCAGTGCTAGTGCTAATGTTGGTGCCAGTGCCAGTGCTAATGTTGGTGCCAGTGCAGCAACCAGTGGTAAAGCCGCTGTCGCAGCATCACCAACCACCGACACGGTTCCAGCGGCCAGCAAAGGTAACGGCCAGCCGGCCACGCGCGGCAGTTCACTGAGCGGTAAACTTGGTCAGCCTTCTGCCGACCCAACTGCGGCCCCGAAAGCGGGTTCCCAGGCGGCCAATCAAGGAACTACGAAGGTGGCCATGGAGAGCAAGCCAAAGTCGGCTTCGACTCCAACGGCTTCCGTTGGCACGAGCACCGCGAAGAAAGTCGATGGCAATGGCGGCCCGGTTACCGACGAAGCCATCACCACGGCCGCGCGGTTTACTCGCAGTCAGATGATCGTGGATAACGAGACGCTGGAGCGAGCCGGGGCGATGTTCAACGAGACCAGCGAAAGCGGTAACAATCGCAACGCTCAGTTCGCGCGTTTCCAATCCGACGCACCGACCTGCGACAACTGTGGTTCCATCACAGTGCGAAATGGCAATTGCTACCTGTGTCACAACTGCGGCAACTCGATGGGCTGCAGCTAAGAACTCGACTACTAATGACAGCGGGCACGAGCAGTGAACTGCTCGTGCCCCTCATTAGCTATTAGTTATTAGCTATTAGTTATTAGTGCTTAGCGATGCTGCGCAGCGGCAGAACTAACTCTCCCTTTAGGGAGGGTTGAAAAAGCACGCGCGAGAGCGTGTTTTTTCGGCGAGGGTGCATTTGTAGCGGTTGGGCGCAAGCCCTCCGGTTCCGATAACTACCGGGATTTACCGGACGGCTTGCGCCGTTCCGCTTCTAAAATGCTTCGTCGACCACCCCGCAGGGCTGACTACATTGCGCCAACGCGTTTCATGACAGCGTCTTGCGTGGGACGCAGAGCGGCTGCACTGGCTCTCAGGCCTTGAAGCTCTTTAGGCCACAGCTCTAATTCGTAACGTTCGATCACGCCGGTGCGTCCTACCACGGTGGGTACCGATAGCGAAACGTCGCGAATGCCATAACATCCCGCTTGCACCGAACTGACTGGCAGAATGCGGCGTTGATCCAAAGCAATCGATTCAATCACGTCTCGAATGGCAATGCCTACCGCAAAGCCAGCGCCGCCTTTCTTCGAGATGACTTCGGCACCGGAGCCTTTCGTGCGCGTGAAAATCTGCGCGCCTACGTTGTGATTCCATTTCTCGAACTTCTCCAGTGGCAATCCGCCGACTGTAGCGCTGGACCAAATCGGCACCATGCTATCGCCGTGTTCGCCGAGGATCAAAGCTCGCGTTTGAGTCGGTGGCGATTGGAGGTGATCCGCAATCAAGCTACAAAAACGAATCGTGTCCAGTTGCGTACCCAAGCCGATCACTTGATTGGCCGGTAACCCGAGACGCTGGGCAGCCACATAGGTCAGAATATCCACGGGGTTACTAACGACCAACACGATCGCGGTTGGCTTCAGTCCCGCCGACTTAACCTGCGTCAGGATCTGCACGAACAGGTCTGTGTTGCGATTAATCAAATCCAGACGTGATTCTTCTGGCTTGCGACGCAGGCCAGCGGTGATACAGATAATGTCGCTGCTAGGAATCTGATCGTACGAACCCGACACAATCTTCTGATCGGCCACGCTGGGTGAACCATGCCATAGATCCAACGCCTGGCCGGCCGCCAGATTCTCGTTGACATCCAGCAGCGCCAACTCGCGAACCTTGCCGCCACACTGCAAAGCGAAGGCCGCGCAGGAGCCGACCAGTCCGCCCGCGCCGATAATGCTTACTTTCATATTGGTACTCTCAAAGTTGGTTTCAATGCGTGCTACGAAGTGCGCCCCCAGGCGACCGAATCTCAGCCCTTTAGGCGAGCCAGCACTTGATCGGTGATCAGTTTGACCAGTTTGTCTTCATCAATGCCTGCTGGTGCTGCAGCCGCCATGCTAGCCACCGCTTGGTTCACGAGCGCACTGGCTGAATTGGCACTAGCCACTGGCGCCATCGGCGGTGGTGCATCGAAAGCGTGCCGTGTGACACCAGCCGCCTCCCAACTCTCGCGGAAGATATCGTTGGCACAGATGTCACAGTTTTTGTAATCTTCCGTATTGCGAGGATCAGCGAAGCCCCACTTGTCCTTCAGCGTCAGCAACTCGCGGCTTTCTCGCTCGTTGAGATAGTTCACTTTACCCAATTGCTTGGCCAACATCAGAATGCGGCAATAGGCATCCAAGATCTCGGTCCACCAGTAAGCCTTCTCAACATCCTCACCGAAGCTAACAGTGCCATGGTTGGCCAGGATGATGACGTTGCATTTCTGAACGAATGGCAAAATCGTATCGGCGAACGCTTGTCCACCCGGTGTTTCATATTTGGTAATCGGCACATCGCCCAAGAAGACTTCGACTTCGGGCAATACGCACTGAGGAATGGGCTCGCGAGCTACTGCGAAGGCAGTGGCATGTGGCGGATGGCAATGCACGACCGACTTGATGTCGGCACGTTGACGATAGATTTCCAGATGCAAGAGGGCTTCGCTGCTGCGTTTCTTGCGACCGGCCAACTGCTTGCCCGTCATATCGATCAAGCAAATGTCATCGGGCTTGAGAAAGCCTTTGGACTGCATGGTCGGCGTGCATAGTACTTCGTTTTCGCTGATGCGAACCGTGATGTTACCGTCATTGGCGGCGGCAAAACCTTTATTGTAAATGCGTTGACCAATCTCGCAGATGTCTTGTTTAATCTTGTGCGCGTTAATCATGCGTGAATCCTAGAATTTCAAACCTTGAGTAATTTTTGAATCGTAACTGACTTCGTCCAGAATGGCTGAGTTGAATGCGTCGACGGGTTTTTGAGCTGGCTTAAAGGGTTGGGCTGCTTCGGCGCCATCGCTGACAGCAATCTGTGACCCTAAGCCTGCCCCCAGTTCGTCCCACACGATGACCAGGTCGGGGTCAACTGGCGCAGGGCCACCGATCGCGCTTGAACCGGTCGGCTCGGTGGCCAACAATCGCGCACCTTGAAAGGTGGGATGACTGCGGCTGAGGGTGACTTGTCCGATGACTTTAAATATTTGCATAGTGTTATTTGGTCGAACGAGGTCCGGCCTCGCTCGCTCCTATCGGATGCTTGACCAACGTTCGCACCAAGTTGCCGATGGCCGCCACGGTCCAGCGCGGTGAATCGACGATGAGCAATTGCGGATTGGCCTGCGCTAGGGCATCGCCCAATTCTCGCAGGGAAGGCAACAACACGGCTGTGCAGCACGCTGCGCGCGATACAGCCACCGAGGCCGCAAACGGTGTACTGGATAGCCACAACCCGCGACGACCACCGCCAGCCAAATGCGTCTGTATCAGCCCTGGCGCCAGTGCGTCATCACACGCATGAACCAGAGCTTGCTTGGGACAAAGGTGCCGTGACAAACTGCCAAACCAGGTTGCCGAACCACAGACCAGTATCGGTGCGAGTTTGGTCGGCAAGCGGGGAACAGTTGGGGACAACTGTTCTACATT
>JADLDX010000007.1 GCA_020846515.1 Pirellulaceae bacterium | reverse complement strand
AGCCGTCCGGTACCTGATTAGAAGCGGAACGGCGCAAGCCGTCCGGTACCGACGTTGATTTGCTAGGAAACTCACCGTACGGCTTGCGCCGTTACGCTACAAATCGCGCCGTTACGCTACAACGCGTTAGCCCACGGTTTTCGGCCCATGTTATGATCGACGCCGAGAAACGCGAGAGGTGAATACCATTACCCTCGCACTAATACTCTTGCGTCACTCTCTTTTCTCGCGGTGTAGATTCATCCAGTTCGAACCAATGAGAGAGTTAATGTAGATTGCTGAGGATGGGTTGGCGTAGAGCGGTGACTACGGCGATTAAGCTGGCAAGCCCGCCGACGGCCAGAATGATGGCCAGCATGATCAGCGGTTCAACAATGCTCACGTTGGAATTTCCCGTGAGCATATAAGGCAGGATCGCAATCGTGGCAGCGATGATTCCGATGGCGATACCTCCGACCAATAGTAAGCTGGCTTCGGTCAGAAGAAGTCTGGCCAGGCGGGGACGCGAGAAGCCCACGGCTTGCATCAAGGCCAACTCGCGTCGGCGTTCCAAGACGCTGCGCACTTGCACGACGGCCAGACCAACCGTGCCCAACAGCAATCCGAGCGCACCGATGGCTTGGAAAGCGGAGATGTAAGTGTTTTGCACGGCCAAGAGTTTGGTCAGTGTTTCTTCCGCAGAAGTTACATCCATGCCCTGGTCGCTCCAACCGTTTTCCATGGCCGCGGAGATGGTTTGGGCTGACTTTTCCTCATCATGGACCAAGAAGAATTGGTAACCGCTGATTTCAGGAAACAATCGCGAAAAATTATAGTCGCTCACCAGCAGTTTGCCCTGCATGATGCTGTTGGATAACAGACCAACCGTACGAAAGTAGATTACGCGATCATCGAACTGAATCTTGGAGATTGCGTTGAGCGACGCACCTTGATGCAAACTCCAGGCGGCCGTATTCATATCCAGGACAACTGGAATCGGATCGGTCTCGGTACCGGCGGCTACCTGGCCAAGCGCTTGCCAAGGTGTTTCGTAAGCGGGTTCGGCGGCCGCCCACTGGAAGCGTTGCGATTCAGGCAAGCCGCTTTGATGCTGACTTAAGCTGTCCGGTACGCCTAGTACAGTTGGTTGGCCAACCTTGAATAAATTATTGCAACTGGCGTCTTCGCCCAGTCGTTGGCGAAACGCTAATACGGAAACCGTGCGCAGTGCATCGAAATCTTTGGCTGACAAAGTTTCTTCCCTCACGCGGGTCGAACCCAAGTCACGATAGATGGGCAGCGAGCTCTCAGCGATAAGTTCGAAGCCACCACTGCCTTGAAGCGTCGGGGCGATTTGAAAGAGACTCATCGATGCAATCAAGAAACTGGCCACGGCCAAAAGGCCAATCGTTAGCACGCTGCGCCACATGTTGCGAGTGAGTGCCGACCAGGCCATCGACCACAAGCCAGCGCGGTAGGGCGTCCGGCCGGCAGGAAAAGTAGTTGAGCGAGCGCGAAGCAAGTGCACCGTGGCGGCCAGGGCTGAAGCGAGCAAGCACATGCCGCAGCCAAAAAAAGAACCGGCTTGAGCCATGCCATTTTGGGTAAAGCCGAGTGCCAACAAGCCCACGGCACCGAAGGCCAAGAAACCAGCGATCGCCAAAGCGACTTTACTGTTAGTATCGCCTGCAGCGCGGGCTGTGTCCCAGCGACCGCGCAGCAGATCCAGCGGCGTCGAGCGTTTCAATCGACGTAGACTCCACAGGATCGTGGCTAGCGATGCTCCGCCCCCGATCAACGCGCCAAGAATTAAACTGCGCGCGGTAATATGAAAACTCAAGAATGATCCGCTGACGGCACCGACCCACCAACTCTCCAGACCAGCAATCATCAGTCTCGCATATCCAAGTCCCAGGCCGATGCCCAACAAGATGCCGAGAAGCACGACCACAAACGATTCACGCAGCAGCAGGCTACGCACTCGGCCAACTTCAAAGCCCGTCGCCAGCAGCAAGCCCCATTGGTTCGCGCGCTGCTCAATGCTCAGCCGAAACAACAAGGCCACCAGCATCAGGGCAGCTACGATTACAAAGAAACTCAATGCTAAGAACAAGCCATCAAAAGGTGTCGTACCTGAAGCCGCTTGTAGCTGCAATGCACGGATAGGCATTAACTGCAAACCCAAGCCGGCTTTGGCATGCAACATGGCGGAGGCCGCGCGATCGCGCAGTTTTTCTTCATCCAAGCCGGCTGCAGCTGCATCGGCCGCGTCGACACGAATGCTGGTCACATTGCCAAAGCGGCTACCGAATAAACGTTCTGCTTGAGAGAAACGCATGAACAATTTGGGCGTGAGTCGATAGTCACGCCAATAGTCATCATCTTCCTCTGGGATATCGCGTGTCAGCTTGAATGGCAAGTCCCAATTGGAAATCGAATCCTGATCGGTAATGCCTGGCACGATAGGCGTGAGATCGGGATCATTGGCCAATGTCGGCGCCTGTTTGAAAATAGCTGGTCGATTGCGCACATAGCCTTTGCTGGGGGCGGTCGTCGGCACGACGGCAGAGATCAAGAGATCAAACGATGTTTCGATCTCGCGCCCTTCCATCGTCTCGGGTTTAAAAAACTTGATGCGAATGGTATCGCCCGGCTGTACATTCAAGCGTTCGGCCAACCAACTGTTGACCCCGCACGACGACGGACGTTGGTCCCACATTACGTCGCGACCATGTCCAGAGCCCACGGTGTATTCCCAGCTCTCCAGACCAGATGCGATCGAGTAAGTAACGCTCGGTTTCGATTCCCGCAAAGTATTCAGTTTCGTGATCTCGTTAACCAGATAGCTCAAAATACGTTTGGGTTTCAAATCCAAGTCGGGCTGGGCCAGTTCCTGAAACAACGTTTCTTGAGAAAGGTTATCGATAATCAATTGATCACTGGTGATCTGGTAATAATCAAATATCGTCTGCGGTTGGTTGTCCGTTTTCGTTTCGTCCTCAAACGACTCGCCGATCGATGTGTCCGGGAACTTGCGCGTATGTCGCGTGAGTTTCAAGCCCTAATCGGAAAGCTTGGGAGTGATGCGGGCATTCATCTGGTCGCAGACCAGTTGTGCAGCCTCCAGCGGTGGCGCTGTGGCCCAACTGAGGCTCGATGGTTGATCAGCGGTGGCTGAGACCACGATGGCCGCGTTCACCTTGTCGAGTTGTTCCAGGGCATCTTGCAGCGCGGCCAAAGGTACGAAGACATTGCGCGTCGGTTGTTGGCCAGCACGAAAATCTAGATCCGCAGCGGTCTTGTCGGGCAATATCGCCGCTACGCGTTGTCGCGGTAGACTGGCAGAGGTGTCATCGCGTCGGCCCAGTGGGCTGTCTGCTGGCACGCCACTACCCTTGGGCAATCGAAGCGTAACTTCGTCGCCCACTTGAGCGTTTAGCTCGGCCGCCAGTGTCGCATTCAGCGCGACTTCGTCTGCGCCCAACGACACAGTGCCTAGCGCCGAATTGGACGAGATCTTACTCCAGAACTCGTCGGTCACCCCCAGGGCCTGAACCGATGCTGCGCGTTGCAGACCACTGTCGCGTTTCAACTCTACGGCTGAACTGGGCAAGACGATCATCGGCAAGATGGTACGATCGGTCGGGCCAATGCCTTCGGTGGCAGTACTGAGCATCTCAGGGTTAAAGAAACGCTGAGACAACATAGCACTCTCAAGATACCCCAGTCTCTGCAGAACGATCGTTTGCAGACTGCCGCGCATCGAATCACCGACGACTAACGCACCGACGATGACCGCCGTCGCCGCTGCGATGCCAGCGGCCAGCGCCAGGTGGAGCGCGCCGAAAGCGGTTAAGGATCGCCATACCAGGGTGGAAAGATTGGGAATCGTTCGCGGTGACTGGGATTGTGTCACGCTGCCGCCGAGATCTGACGTGCTCACGCCTGTTTCTCCATCGAGTGTTACATCTGTGGTCAGTGTACGCAGGTCGCTTAAGCAACGGCTGCGAGTTGATGATTGACCAGCTTGAGACAGCGGGCAGCGCGGATTGAGAGGGTATCGCTGTGCGTGACCACAATCAAGGATGCGCCTTCACGCCGCGGCAGCTCCAGCAAGAGATCGGCAATGTGATCCGCCGTCGCAGCATCGAGATTGCCCGTTGGTTCGTCAGCCAGCAGCAGTTTGGGGCGATGCAACAAGGCCCGAGCCACCGCCACCCGTTGTCGCTCGCCGCCACTTAAACGCCCCGGTATATGATCGATGCGCGCGCTTAAACCAACCTCATCAATCAAGTGTCGAGCTCGCTGGGCTATGTCTGCACTGGGACGTCCCTGAGCCATAGCAGGCAACAGTACATTTTCGAGCACACTCAACTGGGGTAGCAGATGATGGTCTTGAAACACAAAGCCGATACTCTGATTGCGAAACTCGGCCAACCCTCGGGCACCTAACTTAAAAGGGTTGATGCCATCGATCAGCACCGTTCCGCTGGTGGGTGTGTCCAGCGTGCCAAGAATATACAGCAACGTCGACTTGCCCGATCCGCTGGCACCGACGATGGCTAGGTTCTCCCCGGCATCCAACTTGAAGCTCACGCCTGCCAACACCTGCAGCGTCTCGGCTTCGGTTACGAACTGTTTCGATAAATCTTCAACAACCAAACGTGTCATGCGACTTCCAAACTAGCAGGCTGTGCGTGTATCGGATTTTCCGAACCCCTATCGTGAAGCTCTATTGTGAACCTTCAGGGCAGTTCGAACAACCACCGATGCAAGATAGCTTGCCACTTGAAAGCGACAGGGCCGGGCGAAACCTCGGGCCGTTCAAAGCTGGAGTTGCCCAGTTGTGTTGGGTCAGGTACAGCAATCAATGTGCCGGGTTGATCCGTGATTTGCCAATGGCAGATAGGAGTGGGCAGCCAATGAGCCGCCCCTGCCCTGGCCCGCCATTGCTCGCTGCTGCCGAAATGTTTCAAACAAGTTTGCAGCCATTCGTCGTCCGGGGGCTGCGCTGGGTTGGCCTGGTCTGCGCCGTCGGTTCGATGGGGCGTATGCCGTAGCAAGATGACTTTGCCCTCACTTGCCAGGACCTCCTCAATCCGTGCCCGCAGGGTCGGGTCGCTGAGGTCACTGTCAAAAGCGATGAGCAGCTTGCGTCCAGCGGGATACGTATTGGATGGTCGCTGGTGGGCACTGGCCCAGCACCAACGATTCAACCAGCACCAAAAGTTATAGTACTGCTCAGGTGCATTGCCTCCCCAATGAAACGGACCCTTTGCCAGTGGCTCCCAGCACTCAATCTGCCAGCTGCCTTCGGCCAAGGTCGGCGGCGCATTGCGATCGGGTTCCCCAGCCAGTAACTGATCAAAGGCCGGCAATTGATCCAAGGAGGGTAACGTGGCCGCGTCGCGTCGCTGGCTGTCGCTATCGGTTTTTTGTGCACTAGCTGGCACGGGGGTGTTGGTAATCGCCAGTTGTCCTGCCCAGGCGCACGCGTTGATCCACAGTCGCCAGTTGTCTGCGTAGGAGATCTGGCCGTCGCCGATCGCATTCTGATCGCTGATGACCACCACTCGTCCGCGATCGATCGTGCGCGCCAACACTATGCCTTGCTTGCCCAACTCTTCGTTTTCGGTTCGGCGCATGTCGCCAAACAGTCCCACATTACCTTCGCCATACCGCGGAGCAGCACCCACGTCCGCCCAGGCCTGGGGACTGGTCCAAGCGACGACTCCATCTCCAGCCACTCGTCCGCCCGTTTGAATCGCAAAGTAGTCGATGCCATCGGTCACGGGATGGGGTTCAAACTGGCGCACTAGTAACCAACCCGATCCGCCCGGCGACAACAAGCAACTCGGCTCTGTTTCGCAGACCGTTTCGAAAGTTGGTACCAGTCCCAGTCGCTCCCACAACGGCAGCAGGTGATACTGGTGATAGTAACAGTTGCTGTGATCGGTGATGAAGATCATGCCACCGCCAGCACGGATGTACTTCTCAATGGCTTCAATTTCAGAAACCAGCCAAGGAGGTCGATCCATGCTGGGCAGGTTCAGCACGACCAGCTTTACGCCCTGCAATCGCGGCAGCGTCACAGGTCCGACGATCAGTTCTCCAACGTCGACGCCACGCTGGGTCAGTAATTTGGCGGCTCGTCGCAAGCCCGTAATGCCATGGTAAGTGTTCTCGCCGGGCACCAGCCCACGATCGAGAAAGTTGTGCGCGTGATAACTGTCAAACAGAACTACCGGGTTGGTCTGGTCGTCTGTTTCGATTCCAGATTGTGTTGCAGATTGTGCTCCAGATTGGATTCCAGATTGGATTCCAGTTTGGACGCTCAATTGGGCTTGGGCCGGCCGAGCCGTGATTTCAGCTTTCTTTAACTGAACTGCGTCGGCGTTATACGTGTCAGCTTTGCGAGCCCCATCCGCATCGGCGCTAGCAGAATTGGGCGCAGCCTGGGGCGCGGAATTGGGGTGAGGGTGCGTAAGAGTGCCCGCGTGGTCGCAGCCGATGGTCGACCAGACCAGGCTGAGCATGCAGAGCATGAGACCGATGGATAGGGCCCAGGCTCGAGCGCGGGGCCTGTGTTTGTCAGGCGTAAATGACGTCCGCGACTTTGAACAGGGTTTCGATGCGACGAAAGCCGACGCGTTCATATAACCTGACGGCGGCCGTGTTCTGCACAGTGACTTCCAATTGCGCATGGGTGCATCCGACGGCGCGAAAGCCTTCTAGGGCGCGAGCCAACAGGGCTCGACCGATGCCTTGATCTCGATAGTCCGGATGGACACCTAGATTTTGGATAGCCCCTTCGCGAGGTGAGACCATCAGGCCCTGAACGGTACCGCAGGCTATCCACGTTGTCGGCGTTTGGTGGCATGCCAGCCAAGTTGCTTCGGGAACAAAGTTTGGTCGCGAAGAAATTTGCCGCATCAACCGTGCACAACCTTCCTTTTCGCCCAAACAGGGAAAAACGTGCGCATCGATTTCCGAGCGAAAGCTTTCCCACTTTACCAACGCATGCTCGGCGATCAGCGCGTTCGACCACGGTTTGAGCTCGACCCGACCATCCAGTTCCAACGGCCTAAGGTCGAGCTGGGACAGCCGGATCTCCATCTTGTAGCGTTTGAAATAGGTGAGACCCATGGCTGGCATACTCGGCATCGATCGGGATTCAAAATTGCTCTCCTAACTCTACACGCCAAAACCAAGGCAAGCAAGTTTTTACCGCTTAGAGTGGCTGGATAGCACGTGGACACGGCTAGCGGCTCAATCGTTTAACAGTCAGCCGCAGGCGCTCGACTTTACCCGGTGACTATATCCCGCAACTGATGTGGTGCTGAAGAAACCGGGGGCTAGCGCCCAGCGGCTGATATCCCTCAATCGTTTAACAGTCAGCCGCAGGCGTACTCGACGTTACGCGGTGACTATATCCCGTAACTGATGTGGTGCTGAAGAAACCGGGGGCTAACGCCCAGCGGCTGATAGCCCCAATCGTTTAACAGTCAGCCGTAGGCGTACTCGACGTTACCTGGTGACTATAACCCGCAACTGGTGAGGTGCTGAAGAAACCGGGGGCTAACGCCTAGCGGCTGATATCCCTCAATCGTTTAACAGTCAGCCGCAGGCGTACTCGACGTTACGCGGTGACTATAACCCGCAACTGGTGAGGT
>JADLDX010000006.1 GCA_020846515.1 Pirellulaceae bacterium | reverse complement strand
GATTGGCCAGGAGGCGGGCTCGGAGGCGGGCTTGGAGGGAAGTGCACAAGCCGAACCTATCGCCGTGATGGGCTGCGCTGCGCACCATGAGAGTGAGGAACTGGTGCTTAAGGTCTTGTCTTACTCGCTCGACCAGGACAACATTGCGATGCGATGGACCGATACAAAGGCCTTGCCCTCGGATGTTCAAGCCTGGGTTGAAGCCCAGCAACCGGCGGTTATTGTCATTGCGATCATGCCACCTGACGGCTTTATTCAAGCCAAATACTTGTGCCAGCAACTGAAACAGTGCTCACCCAAATCACAAATTGTGGTGGCTTACTTTGGAAAGCTGCGATCCTACGACGCAATCTTAGTTAAGTTTCGCGCCGCTGGCGCGAGCTTCTTTGCTACATCGCTCAACCAAACACGTAGCCAAGTCACCAATGCTCTCAAGCGTACTAAAAAGGGGTCAGGTCTATTTTTCAGATAGGCGCTAACAGCCAAGACGCCATAGCAGTGCCGGGACATCGAACTAAAAGGAAATAATGATATGCCAAAGATACTGGTGGTCGAAGATAACGAAGATACACGCGAACTATTAATGCAAAGACTCGAACGCCACGGATTTTCGGTAGTCTGGGCCGACGATGGGGTTGCGGGAGTCAAGGCGGCTCAGAGCGAACGACCTGACCTGATTCTCATGGACATTAACATGCCTCAGTTAGATGGCTGGGAAGCGACGCGGCAGATCCATGCTACCGTGGGTATCGAACAAACCCCAGTGATCGCCCTCTCCGCCCATGCCCACAGCGGTGATCGTCGCTTGGCCCTCGAGGCCGGTTGCATAGACTATCACACCAAACCGATCGACTTTACAAAGTTACTTGAACAGATCGAACAAGCTCTGCGCGCGGAACCTCGCCCACAAGTCAGCCCAACTTGAAAACTCTACTTTCGTTTTACTTCGAAAGTTAAGTGGCTTAATCCCGAAATGGACGCGTCCACGTGCTTATGATTCGACGCGCTGCACACCAATCATCGTATTGCCGAACAAACTCCCTGCACCGAGATCGGTTAGCTCTTGGCTGGTTAACACGTTGAGCCCCTTCTTATCAGGGGCCAATTTGGGCCACCATAAACCGACAGCAATGACGGTCCCTAGGCGCGCGTCGCTTGTTACCTTTACTTTGCGGGTGATCTGGCCGTGCCGACTGGTTAGGAAAGCGTAGTCGCCATCGCTTAGTCCACATTGATTCGCATCCTCAGGATGCATCAATACTTGCGGCTCGCCACCAGCCGCTTTGAGCAATTCTTGAATATTGCCCATGCTGCTGTTCAGAACAAATGCACCCGGCGGTGAGATGAGTCGATACGGATACTCAAGGGTTGGTTGTTCAACAAAATTCAATTGCGCTGGCGGAGGCGCAAAGCGAACTTTGCGATCAGCATGCTGACTACCGTTGTGGTACGGTCGATAGTCGTCTGGCAAATTCAAACGTATAGATCGTTCACGCTGCAACCGCTCGAAAGTAATGCCTGCGAGTGTGGGCTCGTGGGTGTCGAGCAGATCGCGAGCGATCTCTTCTGCACTCCAACTGAAGACTTCGTCAGTCAATCCCATGCGCTTGGCCAATTGCTGAAACACCCAACTGTTGGGACGGCATTGACCCAGCGGAGCCAACAATGGTTCCGCCCACTGCAAGTAGTAGTGACCATAGGATGTATAAATGTCTGCATGTTCCAGAAAAGTGGTCGCCGGCAACAGGATGTCCGCATAATCGGCGGTGTCGGTTTGGAAATGTTCCAACACGACGGTAAACAAATCTTCCCTGCTCAATCCCTTGGCTACTGAAGTCGTATCAGGTGAAACCGCCATGGGGTTGCTGTTAAACACAAACAGGGCTTGAATCGGATCTTTCTGGTCGGCCAGAACGCGCCCCAGATGATTCTGATTGACATGACGTCGATCGGGCTTGAGCAGATGGGCTCCTGAGTAGCGGGACTTGTTCAGCATGTAGGCTCCGCTGGTCGAAAGTCCGGCACCGCCTCCAATCTGCTTCCATGCACCCACCAAAGCCGGCAGTAGCGTGATGGCGCGCATGGCGTTGCCGCCGCCTTCATTGCGTGTCAGGCCATAACCGACCTTGATAAATAGCGGCGGCTTCTCGCAGATGCGTTGAGCTAGATCTCTGATTTCTTTGGCGTTCAGTCCACAAAACTCTGCGGCCCGGTCCGCGGGCCACTCCGCGCAGGCATGCCGATACTCTTCGGCGCCGTGAGCATGTTGCACGAGGTACTCTGTATCTTGTCCGCCAAGCTTGAAGATCTCGTGCCCCAGGCTGAGCGCTAGGGCCGCATCGGTTCCGACTTTGATTTGCCAATAGTCATCCGCAAACCGACTGGTTTCATTGCGATAAGGATCAATATGGAGAACATGAGCTCCCGCGCGCCTGGCCTGGTTGATCCAAGGCGCCAGGTGGCTATTGGACCGTAGGGCATTGATGCCCCACAGAATGATGGTGCGCGAATGGGGGAGCGATTCGAGTGGAGTCGACGAGCGACCTGGTCCGTAATTGAAGTCCCAAGCGGTCGCACCGGTCGTGGCACAAATCGTTTGATCTAGCTCGCAGGCACCCAAGCCACGGAAGAAACTAACCGGATGATCACGCTCGATTAATCCCATCGTGCCGGCATAGTGATACGGCAAAATGGATCGCGGACCATACTGAGACAAGATACCGGTCAGACGCTGGGCAATTTCCTCCAGCGCTGCCTCCCAAGTGATCGGAGCGAATTGCCCCATGCCCTTGGCGCCCACGCGGCGAAGTGGTGTGTGCAGCCGATCTGGATGATGTTGCCGAGCCGGATAATGCGACATCTTCACACAAGCAAAACCACGCGTCACTGGATGCTCGCGTTGACCGTCGAGCTTGACCAAACGTCCATCGGCAATCGTCAATTCGAGCGCACATGTATCTGGACAATCAAGCGGACACACCGACTTCGCAATGATCGGCAAAGATGCATTGGCCGTGGCCATGGAGTCGCTTTCTCAGGAGGGATAAAAATAGTACTCGGCCGGCACAAGTATAGGTAGGCCGGAACAAACGCAGCGCAGTTCCGGCCTACTTATCTAATTCTTCGGATTCGCCAAATGTTCATCGAACCAGGCCAGCATGTTGGTAAACATTTTTTGATTGCCCTCAGCATTAAAGCCGTGCGCCGCACCAGGGATCACAATTAATTTATGAGGCACTTTGACTTCTCCCAAAGCGGCTACCAGCTTTTCGCTGTGCCAGATTGGTACCAATTCATCTTTATCGCCATGCACCAGCAGTGTTGGTGGATCATCAGCAGAGACTTGCATGAGCGGTGAGTAGTCCGCTGCCTTGGCTGGTTCAAATTTCAACGCGGGAAAGGTCTCACGTAATGGATTGGCTGGATCTACATAAGGCGCGAGGTCGGTGGGCGGAAACACGGCGGCGACGGCAGCAACGTGCGCAAGTGACTTCTGTTCGCCATTGGGCTTATCAGCGTTCGGGCGTGTACCCAACAGCAGCGACAGGTGGCCGCCTGCGCTGAAACCGAATACACCTAAGCGTTGAGGGTCGACCTTTAACTCGTCAGCATGCTCATAGATATGCTTCAGCGCCGAACGAACGTCGACCGCAATCTCCGGGATGACGTAACGAGGGCTACTGCCATGTCGCACGGTCATGACAGTGTAACCCGCCTTTAAAAAGGGATTGAATAAAGCCACGGCCTTCTCCGGTGGGGCCCAGGCTGACACCCAACCACCGCTGACCATAAATATCAGGCCGACACCCTTGGCATCGCTTTTGGGTTCAAACACATCAAACGTCAAAGCCATACCGTCTTTGTGGCCATAGACAATATCCTGCTTGACCGTGTAGTCGACCGTCTGCGCGTGAGTGGTTCGCGCGGAGGCGTAAATCGTCAAACACAACATCAGGCCGAGAATTGAAATTGATTTCATGTTGAATCTGGAAAGGGTAAGTGTGGGGAGGTTGAAATGACAGTTTATTCTAAGCCCGTGAACCCTGGGATGATTCGATGCACAGGCCCCTTAGGTCGCGACAACAGGTTTGCGGGCTTCGGCACTCCCACGATCTGAATTCTATCTTCTCTGGGCTAGGCCGTGGCGGAATGGCTAAACGAGTGTGCTCGATTTATGGGCAGCCTTGTAGCCCCTGACCCAAGGGTAACGGCTTTGCACAGGTGCCTCAAACTGTGGGGTTGCACTGTTTTTAGGCAATCAGTCGTCTGCAAGAATTGACGCTGTCCAGCGATCGGTTTACGATCAGCCGCACGTCGAACGTATTTTCTATCCCGGCCTGGCCAACGTCCTTCTACCCCCAACTCCTCATGACATCATCTCCGTCGCGCAGCGGTGTCTTTCAAGCCGCGACCGATAAACGCTTGGAGGCTTTCAGCGAAAGCATCAGCTTCGATCATCGTTTGTATCCTCAGGATATTCGAGGTTCGTTGGCCCATGCGCGGATGCTCTGCCAGCAAGGCATGATAACCCAGGAAGAGCTGGCGCAGATTGAAAACGCTTTGGCCGAGATTGGTGGTCAACTGGATCGTGGCGAGTTACCGCTGCGACAGGAGCTGGAAGATATTCATATGCACATCGAGCAGGCGCTCATTGAACGCCTGGGCGATGTGGGGCGTAAACTGCACACCGGGCGCAGTCGGAATGATCAAGTGGCCACCGACCTGCGACTGTGGACGCGTGAAGCCATCGATCGGCTCGATCAATCACTGTTGGCACTTCAGCGGGCGTTTCTGTCGCGCTGCCAACGCGACCAGGATGTGATCCTGCCCGCCTACACGCACCTGCAGCGGGCTCAACCAGTCTTGGCTCCGCACTATTGGTTGGCGTACGTCGAGAAGCTCGCGCGCGATCGCCAGCGATTGGCCGATTGTCGACGACGAGTCAACGTCTGTGGCTTAGGTGCGGCCGCTTGTGCCGGTACCAGTTTGCCCATTGATCGCCAGGCCACGGCTCGCGAACTGGGTTTTGAAGGAGTGGCTGCCAATAGCCTGGACATCAGTAGTGATCGCGACTTTGTGCTGGAGTCCGCCTTTGTGCTGGCTTTGATTGCGACCCACCTGAGCGGCTGGGCCGAAGAGTGGATTCTGTGGTCGACGGTTGAGTTCTCCTTCATAAAATTGCCTCAAGAGTTCTGCACCGGTTCGTCGATCATGCCGCAGAAAATTAACCCGGACACTCTGGAATTGACGCGTGGAAAAGCGGCCCGGGTCATCGGCGATCTGCAAACACTGTTTATTTTGGTCAAAGGTTTGCCGCTGGCCTACAATCGCGATCTGCAGGAGGACAAGCCTGCCTTGTTCGATGCCTTCGATACCGTGCAGGCCGCTGTCGACCTGGCCGCACCCATAGTTGAGGGGGCTGAACTGAATCGTGTCTCTATTGCGGCGCGACTGGAAAAAGGGCACTTGGATGCAACCACGCTTATGGAATTGCTGATAAAACGTGGCTTTCCACAGCGAACAGCTCATCATTTAGTAGGCAGTTTGGTGGCGACCGCCAACCAGCACGAGGTCACCCTCTCCCAATTGACGCTGGAGCAGTTGCAGGCGGTGCACCCGGACCTGGACCGATCGCTGACCAGCGCGTTGGGAGTGGTACAAGCGGTAAAAGCCTACCAGAGCTATGGATCCAGCAACCCGGAACAGGTAGCCGACCAGATCGCTCGCTGGACAGCCCAATTACAATGAACAGTTTGCCAGCCCGCTTCCCCAGCGTGGCCTGGCACCTTGATTTACACCCGTGCCTGAACATTCGAGCCTGTGTGAGCCTTTCATGATCGATTTGGCAAAGACGCTAAAACTGGCAATAGAGCTGACTGTTTGCCCAACCCGGTGCGTATGGCATCGCCTGGTGCCCAGTGCGGTCTGGTGTGCGGCTTTGTGGTCAGCGTGCAACGTCGGTCTGGACCTATCCAGGCTGGATGCTCAAGATCCCTTCGCTGCTCCAAGCGATCCGGCGGCAGCGGCTGATCCGTTTGGTGCGATGGGCGATGCAGCCATCACCAATGAAATGGATCAAGGAGGGGCCGCTGCTCCCAACGCAGCGGCGGCAGCCAATGCGTTGAAGGCATTGGAAGAAGACCCCGACCCCGTGGTGCGATTGTTGCGAGCCAGTCCACCCAAGACACCAGTTGAGTTTGCCGAAGCCTTGGAATGGATGACGCGTATCCGTCGTTGGGATGAAGTAGACCGCTACTTGAGCGTCCTGCAATCGGCCAATTGGAGCCAAGACAAGTTGGCAGAATTATCGCAAGCCGGTGGGGCTGCGCTATGGTTTAAACTTCGCGACGCCACCACAGACTTGAAGGAGCCACAAAGGAACTTCGTTCGAGACATCGCTGCCTTACCGGCCAAATTAGCTCGTGATCCGCAATGGATCGATAGTTGGATCGATCGCTTGGTGGCACCCACGCCTGGTGAACGCCGCGAAGCTCAACTTCGCTTGCAACGAGCCCACCATGCATCCGTTGAGCGTCTGTGTCTCCATCTGATGGCGGGGCATCCACGCGTGCCGGGTGCAGTCTTGGTCGAAGCCATCTTGGAATTTAATGATGACGGCATCGCAGCGCTGCGCACGGCTTGTATTTCGCCCGACTCTGCGGCACGCTGGCGAGTATTGATCGCTTTGGCCCAATCGACGGCTACCGATTTTGGTGCTGAGCTAGGCAGCGCACTGTACAGCGAAAACTCGCCAGCTGAATTGCGTACGTCACTCAGTGACGCACTGCTCAAGAAGTATGGAAAACTGCCTACCGCCCAAGCCGTCGGCGACTACATCACCGCTCGGTTTAATCGTCATCTGGAAGAGTATCAGTTGCTGCGAACGCGACCAGCCCGTATGCCGCTGCGTTTGTGGCGTCTGAGCAGTGATGGCCGCAGCGTTGCGGCGGTGGACGCGCCACTGCCAGACCACGCGTTGGAATCCTTAGCGCAAGCGGCCACGCATCGGGCGGCCTTTGCCAATACTGCACCGAAGGAACTGATCGATTGCGCCGCCGTTTTGGCCCAGCATATGTATCAAAGTGCGTTAACGACTCCGCCCCAAAATAGCCTGCTGCGTCAACCGCAGAACTCCAATTTCTGGAAACAGGTGCTCGATCGTAGTGTGGTGTGGCAAATGCATGGCGCATCGATCGTCGCTGCCGAAGCGATTGGCAAGCAGTTGGTGCAAAGCGCACCGGGCGACGTCAGCTTTGATTTCATCGCAGGTTGCCTGCGCGACTCGCGACCCGTGATGCGTTATCTGGCTGTCCAAGCCATAGCTGCGGCCAACGTATCATTCGCTTATAACGGTTCGGCCAACGCTCTAGAAACGGCCATCGAGATGAGCCGTTTGGGACAAGGCCCAATGGTCTTGGTAGTAGGCTTGTCACCCGATCTGCGATTTGCGGCCCAGCAGCAGCTGCTCGCCATTGGCGCAGAAGCGGTGACGGTGAACTCGACCGCAGATGCCTTACAAGTTCTCGATCAACCCTATCCGATCGAGATGATCATGTTCGTTGACCGCCTGCCTCGCAATAGCATCCTGACTTGCGTTGATCGCCTGCGTCATTCCAAGCGAGGCGGTGCGTTGCCCGTTGCTATCCTGACCGATGACATGGATCCCTTGGAACGCAGTGAGCTCAGCAAAACACCGGGTGTGGTTATGTCGGTGTTGTCAGAATCGCCCGGTCAAATGCCGCGAGTGATCGCCGAACTGGAGCGACGACTGGATACGCGTCCCCTGACCAGTGCAGAACGAAATGCTTATGCCGAGACGGCCAATCAACTGAGTGCCAAGATTGCAAGTGATCGTCGGAAGTACGGATTTTATTCTCTGGCGCGCTGGGAAAAAGAGCTCGAGTCCATTTCGGGCGTGTTGCCAAATGAAACCTATTTGGCCGTGTTAGGTGGTATAGGTACCATCGCCAGTCAGGAACACTTGATCGCCATAGCTGCTGACAAATCGGCTGGGCAAGATGCACGAGAGCGCGCGGCCAAGGCCTTTACCAGTTCAACTGAGGTT
>JADLDX010000005.1 GCA_020846515.1 Pirellulaceae bacterium | reverse complement strand
TCTTTTGTTCGCGGAGCGAACAACTACTGTCTAGCTCTGGCTTACGCTGTTGATTGCGATCTTAGCCGTATTGGCGTTAGCCACGGTTATCGCTGAAAAAAACGGGGCTAACGCCGGCTAACGCCCAGCGGCTGATTCAAGATGACGCTGTCCAACTAACAACGGAAAGTGGATGTGCTCAGGGCGGGTCGTGCCCGCCGATGCTGAACGGGTGACAGCGTAGGATGCGCCAGCAGCCGCGTAGCAGACCGCTGAACAATCCGTATTTCTCAAGAGCTTGGATCATGTAGTGACTGCAGGTGGGCGTAAAACGGCAGCGTGGACCAAGGAGTGGTGATATGCCTCGTTGGTAGAAACGCACTAGTTCTATCGCCCCTCTGGTCGGCAGTCGCAGTAGCCAGCGCATGATAAACGTCTCGCTTCACAGATCGTTAAGCACGAGAGCAAAAATGATTCGCTTCACAAAACGGGTGTCGTTTACCTGTGCCATTGTTTGTCCAGTCGCACTGCCAAGCTGGCCAGCGAATGCTCGATGGCCGTGTAGCTGGGAACGGCACCACGGCGTGGCCTGACGACCAAGTCCAATCGCGTCAGGGCTGGTGTTCGTCGAACCTGGCGGCGATAGGCTTCGCGAATCAGTCGCTTCCATCTGTTGCGGAGCGGTGCGTGACCGACTCGTTTGGAAATACTAATGCCAATTCGGCCGTTTAGGTTGGCGCGAGCCGGTCGACTATGCATGACCAGCATGGGATCGGCCAGCACCTTACCTCGAGCGAACAGGTCGTCAAACTCGAGGGAGGAGTGCAGCCGTGCCGACTTGGGAAAGCTCTCATCGGGTTTAACTTCCTGCGTCGCGCTGGCGGAAGTCAAGTTGTTTGAGGGCTTACCAGTTGAGTCCATCACGGATTGAATCCATGTAAAGTTGATCGATTTGGGCAATGGCCTGTCGCATCTCGGGGGTGAGAGCATCTGGGTTTAGCGATTCGGGTAGTTTCAGTTGCAGCTCGACGTACAAATCGCCGGCTTGCCCATCGGGAGTGCGTACGCCTTGCCCCTTGACTCTCAACTTACGACCGCTGCTACTGCCTGGTGGAATTTTCAAGGCCACGGTACCGCCGGGCGTCGGGACGTCCACGGTGGCTCCCAAGGCGGCTTCGCCAATGGTGACCGGCAATCGCAGTTCGAGGTTCTGTCCGTGGCGTTTAAAGTGGGGATGGGGTGCAACTTTGATGGTTACGATCAAGTCGCCATTTTCCCCGTTGGTACCGGGATCCCCTTTGCCACGCAAGCGAATTTTTTTGCCGTTGTCGACGCCTGGTGGAATTTTGATCTTGAGAGTTTCGGCTTGATTGCCCCGTTTCAGGTTGATCTCACAAAATCCTCCTATGACGGCTGTGTGGAAGGAGATGGTCGCTTCGGTTTCCAGATCGTTGCCGCGGACTGGAGCAGCACGGCGGCCACGTCCCCGCCCTCCCCCAGATCCACCGGTGAATTGTTTGAAGATGTCGCCCAAGTCACCTTCAAACTGAAAACCGCCGCCGCCGTGTGGGCCGCCTCGAGCCCCGCCGCCGAAAATTTGCTCGAAATCAAACGGTTGGCCTCCGCCGCCGCCGCCAGCCCCTGCGCCACCCATCTGCTCATAAGCCGAACCAAATTGGTCGTAAAGCTTGCGTTTCTCCGGATCATTCAGAGTGTCATAAGCCTTCTGAATCTCTTGGAACTTCTTTTTCGCAGCCACATCGTCCGGGTTCATGTCCGGATGGTATTTGTGCGCGAGTTTTCGATACGCCTTTTGAATCTCGTCCGGCGAAGCCCCGCGGCTGACATCGAGTGCTTTATAGTAGTCTTCGGCCATTGTTTTCATGTTGTAGTGCGAATAAATCGGCTGAATGAAAAAGTATACCCGTTTTGCAGACTTCGGTCAGGGCTGTCATCCTGGCCGATCGTCGCCATTGGTTCGGTCATCTTGGCAGTTTCGGCGGGTAAAATTTCGCCGCCGCACCCCATCTTGCAAATGGCAGGCCCGCTGTGTTTGATAGGTTCCGCCAGCTGGCACTCGTCTCTGTATCAAAATCGTTCATCCAGGAGCACGCTCAACATGTCAAAATTCTCTCTTGGTTGCCAACGGCTGCTGGCCGGGGCAGTTCTCGTCCTTGCCGCCCTAACTGGCTCACTGCTTGTCGAAAGGAACCTGACTGTGGCTCAAGAATCAAAGCCCGCCCCACTGCGGCATATGGTGATGTTCAAGTTCAAAGATTCTGCCACGAAAGCACAGATCGATAAACTGGTCGAAGAATTTCGCGGGCTGCCTAAAAAAATTCCAGGCATCATCGATTTTGAGTACGGCGTGAATAACTCACCCGAAGGACTCAACGAAGGGCTGACCCATTGTTTTCTGGTGACCTTCAAAGGCGAAAAAGACCGCGAAGTCTATTTGCCTCATCCCGCTCACAAGGCCTTCGTCGATCAGTTGCTACCGCACTTAGACAAAGCAGTGGTCGTAGATTACTTCGTCGGTAAATGATCTAGACCTACGTGAACCCCAATACCGTTCAATTTTCCATCTACTTAAAGCGGAATCGGCGCGAGCCGTCCGGTTCCACTTATAGCGGCATCGGCGCGAGCCGTCCGGTTCTGCTTGGCTTTTCTCACAGAAACACCGGGCAGCTTGCGCTGCTCCGCTCAAATTTAAACGGTATTGACGTTAACCCCGAAGACGCTCGAACATTTGGCACGCGGCGGCGGCGACGGACTGACTGGTAATGTGGGCGACAGTGCCGCGCGCATGGTCTCGCATCTCTACCATCTTGCGATTGGTGAGCTGATAGATCCGGGCCAGCTTTTCATGCAACTGTTCGGGACGGTCGGGGGCGTAGACCCAACCGTTGCGCCCCTCGTCGATGAGCGTGTTGGATGCTTGAGCATAGCAACTGCCCAGCACGGGCAAGCCGGCACGCATAGCTTCGTTCACGACCAGTCCCCATTCATCGGCCAGTGTAGGGAACAGCAGAACTCCGTAATCATTCAAGCGTGGGGCCAGTTCAATTGGATCGATGCTGCCCAGAACATGCAGCGTTAAGTTAGCCGCAGCGCGATAGTTTTTCAAATCGTCTTGCAGCGGTCCCGAGCCGACGAACGTCAAGTCCCATGATTGATCCGGGTGTTGATTGGCATAGGCAGACACGGCTTCCAACGCCTGCATCACTCCTTTACGCTCATTGAGTTGCCCGATCACTAGCAAACGTCGATTGGGTTCGCTAATTCGATCACGCAGTGGCGGTTCGGTGCGATCGTCTGCAGCATATGGAAAATGGAAGAGCTTTGAGTCGGGTACTCCAAGCTGTCGCAAGTAACTTCGGCAACTCGGACCGTTATAAGTGATGGCATCGGCCAGGCGGATCAACGTTTTGCGCAGCAGCCATCGAGCTCCGCCACGTCCAGCTTCTGTGTGTTCGCTGACACAAACACAATATGCCAGTCGCGTTTGCGAGTGCAGGCGTCTATAGAGCGCACTGGCTAGCGACCGAAAGCCGAGTTCGTAGGAAAAAATGAGATCTGGTTTGGTCGCGCGCAGTTGCGAGTATGTATCGTAGGGCATGTGCACATACAGTTCGTCGTTAAAGCCGGCTCGATGTTTCCATCTTCGTCGCAGCATCAGACTTTTCTGAACTTGCACATCCAGACTGCCCCAATCCAGCGCGTAACTGCGATTGGGCTCCAGTGGTATCGAAAGCAGGACCTTCGTATTGGGTATGACGCGGGCCACGTGCTGTAGTACACGACCCATGTAGGGTGGCAGATAATGTGTGAGGACGACCAGTCGAGTTCGCTGCAAGCGATCGGCAGATTGCGCGTCCATGCTGGCCTGCAAAAGCGAAATGGCTTCTTTGGCCGAGTCCGAAAACGGCAAAGACCGGTCGCATACGTCAGCATTGGGCAAGGTAATCGTCATGCAGCTATGGTAGTCAGTAAGTGCGAGTCATGGTGATCCAGTCAGCCGTGCTGGGGACAACCCATTTTGTCGAACGTTCCGTTAACCTAAAGACTGCTTAAAATTTGCCAGTTTTCAACCTTCGGGCGGCGTGGAAGGGTCAGAATGTGCGTAGTCCACAGGCCTGTTTGACACGATTCAACACGGTTGTAGCGGTTGCTCGGGCTTTGGCCGCCCCTGCCAGGAGCACTTCGGTCACGTGGGCCGGATTGTTTTCCAATTCAGCGCGACGTTGCCGAGCCGACTCAAAATAACGCTCCGCTGCGTCAGCCAACGCCTTTTTTACTTCCCCATCACCAAAACCGCCGCGGCGATATAGCGCGTCCATTGCGGCCAATTCTTCCGTGGTAGCCACCAAGCGATAGAGTTGGAAAAGGTTGTCTTTGTCGGGGTCGGCAGGTTCCTCCATCGGTCGGCTGTCGGTCGTGATACGCATGATCTTCTTGCGCACAGCCTTGGCATCTTCAAAGATCCCTAACGTATTGTTGTAGCTCTTGGACATTTTCTCGCCGTCCAATCCCGGCACCTTGGCGGCGTTGCCCAGCAAACGGGCCTCGGGCAAAACGAACGCTTTGCCATACTGGTGATTAAAACTGCCTGCCAGGTCGCGACAGACCTCGATATGTTGCACCTGATCCTGACCGACCGGAACCCAGTTGGCATCATATGCCAGAATGTCCGCCGCCATGAGGACTGGGTAAGTGAACAACCCCGCATCAGCCGCCAGTCCGCGGGCCTGTTTGTCTTTAAAGGCATGACAACGCTCAAGCAAGCCCATGGGCGTACCGGTCATCAGTATCCAACACAGTTCCGAAACCTCTGGCACATCGGATTGAACAAATAGCGTCGCCTTGTTCGGGTCCAGTCCCAGGGCTAACAGGTCGATGGCTGCATCGCGTGTCAGCGATTGCAACATTGCTTTGTCGCGCACGGTCGTCAGCGCATGCAGGTTGGCAATGAAGTAATAGCCATCGTGCTCATGTTGCAAGTCAATGTACTGACGAATGGCACCGAAGTAGTTGCCCCAATGGAAACGACCGGTAGGTTGAATGCCCGATAGAACACGCATAGTGTCGACGATTACTTTGTGGCTGAAGGCTGTAAGGCGATTGGGTTGGAGGACGCACGTTGCGTCAGCATGCAGCCTGTGGCGCTGGCCATCGAACGGCAATCGATCTGTGCCAAGGCCGCAGGCAATTGTTCGACAAGTCTTTGTGAAACTGTCGGATCGTAATAGTTGGCTGTACCAATTTGCACCGCCGATGCACCAGCCACGATAAACTCCATGACGTCATCCATCGTGGCGATACCACCGATGCCCACCACAGGAATGTTAAGTGTGCTGGCGATCTGATACACGCAGCGCAGGGCGACCGGTTTGATGGCTGGTCCGCTCAGGCCACCCATAATGTTTCCCAGCATGGCACGGCGTTTGCGCCAATCGACGGCCATGCCCAGCAGAGTATTGATGCAGCAGACCGCATCGGCACCGGCATCCGCGGCCGCTCTCGCGATGTCTACGATGCGCGTGACGTTGGGAGTAAGCTTGGCCAGGATGGGCAGTGATGTCGCGGCGCGCACGCCGCTGACCACGGCATGACAGGCCATCGGGTCTGTGCCAAAGTCGACTCCACCGGTGACGTTGGGACATGAGATGTTCAATTCAAGGGCAGCCACTCCTGGGCCGGCCGCTTCAAGGCGTTTGGCCAGTTCCACGAATTCTTCATGACTCTTACCAGCGATGCTGACGATGACCGCAGTATCCAGCGTACGCAAATACGGCAAATGGCCCGCAATGAAGGCATCGACGCCATCATTGTCCAAGCCAATGGAGTTGAGCAACCCGGCCGATGTTTCCACCGTGCGCCAAGGAGTGTTTCCAGCTCTGGGGGCCAACGTGATCGTCTTGGGAAGCACGCCTCCCAACTGGCTCAAATCGACCAGGCCTGCCATTTCGCGCGCGTACCCAAACGTGCCCGACGCGGTCAAAATCGGATTGCGCAGCGTTAGTCGTCCAAGCTGAACGCGCAAGTCTACCTCAGGGCTGGCTTGGCTCTGGCCGGGCCGAGGTTCGTTAGCATTGGTCGACAAGTTGGTCACTGATTTCTCCTAATCGATTCACTTTACTCCCACTCGATCACTCCCACTCGATCGTGGCCGGAGGCTTGCTGGAGATATCGTAAACCACGCGATTAACGCCACGAACTTCATTAATGATACGACTACTGATGCGGGCGAGAAGTTCGTAGGGCAAACGACTCCAATCGGCAGTCATGAAATCTTCACTGTTGACTGCTCGAATGGCGACAGCATTTTCGTATGTGCGCGCGTCGCCCATGACGCCCACACTTTGCACAGGTAGCAATACGGCGAAGACCTGCGAGGTTTGACGGTAAAGCCCAGCGGCTTGGATCTCACTGACAACAATGCTGTCGGCCTCGCGCAGCACCGCGATCTTCTCGCGAGTCACTTCGCCCAAACAGCGCACGGCCAGGCCGGGACCCGGAAACGGATGACGCCAAACCAATGCTTCAGGCAGTCCGAGCTCGAGTCCCAATTGACGTACTTCGTCCTTAAACAAATCGCGAAGCGGTTCAACCAACTCAAAGCCTAATTGCTCGGGTAGTCCACCGACGTTGTGGTGCAGCTTGATCGTGGCCGCCGGACCATCAGGTGCCGCACCACTTTCGATCACATCGGGATACAACGTGCCTTGGGCCAGGTACTTGGCGCCTTGAATTGCTTTGGCTTCTTCTTTAAAGCATTCGATAAACCAGTAGCCGATGCGTTTGCGTTTTTCTTGTGGTTCAGTAATGCCCTTCAGGTTGTCCAAAAAACGATCCTGGGCGTCAACGACATGCAAGTCTGCTTTGAAGTGATTGGTGAACTCAGCCAGCACGCCAGACTGCTCGTCTTTGCGCAGCAAGCCGTTATCGACCAGGATGCAACTGAGCTGAGAACCAATGGCTTTGTAGAGCAGAGCGGCGGTGACGGCGCTATCTACGCCTCCGGAAAGTCCGCAAATGACGCGTTCCTTGCCGATGCGAGCGCGCAGGCGCTCAATCTCTTGCGCCGCAAAGTCGGTTAAATGCCACGTGCCTTCGCAACCACAAATGCCGTATAAAAAGTTGTGCAAGATGGTGCCACCCAGTGGCGTGTGCGTCACCTCGGGGTGGAACTGGATACCATACAGTTTCATTTGGGTATGTCTGACAACGGCTACCGGGCAGGTGGCCGTCGAGCCGAGCGATTCGAAATGCGTGGCGATCTGAGAAACTTGATCACCATGGCTCATCCACACGTCCAGTTCGCTTGGCAAACCGGCAAGCAGGGGATCCGTGCGATTACCGACCTTGAGTACAGCCCGGCCAAACTCGCGCGTGCGGCAATTGACAACTTCGCCACCCAGCGCCTGGCAGGCCAATTGCATGCCGTAACAGATGCCTAAGACCGGTATTCCCAAATGGAAAATCCCCGGATCGCACTGCGGGGCACCCTTGGCGTATACGCTGGCAGGCCCGCCAGAAAGAATGATGCCTTTGGGCTTTTTGGCAGCCACGATCGACGCCGGCAAGTCGTTCCGCACGATTTCGCAATAAACATTCTGCTCGCGAACTCGCCTGGCAATCAATTGGGCATATTGCGAACCGAAGTCGAAAACCAATACTTTTTCGTCTGCCAGATTCGCAGTGGCGGATCCCATTCCCTTATCGACGCCTGTCATCAGTGTACGGTCCTAAACGCTCTCGGAAGGCGACCGCGCCGTCAGGCCTGACCCCCACGGGGCAGCGCGCCCTGTTGGCGTCCGGATGCGGCCTATGAAAGCATGGCAGTATAGCCGTGAATCCCACGGCGCGCAAGCCACTAACGACAGGAACCTTTTTTCCATGACGCAAGAAAAGACGATTCGTCCGATTTCCGGCTGGGGTGCGCTGGCACTGTGCTTGACGTTGCTGATTGTAGGCGTGCCTGCTTGGGGACTCCTACTGACGCTAGTCGAAGGCAACGTGCCGCTGACGGTAGTGAGTGTCTTGGCCATGGCTGCTACGGGACTGTCGGGCTTTGTTGGCTTGTTCGGGTTGGTGGCCATAGCACCGAATGAGGCACGCGTGTTCCTCCTGTTTGGTGAGTACATCGGAACTGCCAAAGAAAGCGGCTTCTTTTGGGTCAATCCGTTTTACTCCAAGAAGCATATCTCGTTACGCGTACGCAACTTTGAGACAGGTTCCAAGAATGTCCCAGCCACGCACGATGCTGCCGGCAAAATCGTCGAGAAACAATCGCGCACTCACGGACGACCTGCCAAGGTCAATGACCGTGACGGCAATCCAATTGACATCTCCGCAGTCGTTGTGTGGAAAGTGGTCAATACGGCCGAAGCGCTCTTTGAGGTGGATGACTACGAAGACTTTGTCGGCGTGCAAACCGACGCCGCCATTCGCTCATTGGCATCCCGCTACCCGTACGACAGCGAAGATCATGAAACGAGTCTGCGTGGCAGCCCAGACATTATTTGTGATCAGTTGCGTAAAGATATTCAAGATCGACTCCATAAAGCAGGCGTCGAAGTGATCGAGGCTCGCTTAAGCCACCTGGCTTATTCCGCCGAGATTGCAGCGGCGATGTTGCAGCGTCAACAAGCACACGCCGTGGTGGCCGCGCGGACCAAAATTGTCGAAGGAGCTGTAGGGATGGTAGAAATGGCCTTGGAGCAACTGGCCGCTGGCAAAATGGTGCACTTAGATGACGAACGTCGAGCACAAATGGTCTCAAACTTGCTAGTCGTTCTCTGCAGCGACCGGCATACGCAGCCGGTCATCAATACAGGTACCAATTAGTTAGGCGGTCTGGTTTGGCCAAGCACGATACATTCTTATTGCGAATCGATCCGGTGATCCTCAAAGCGATCAAGCACTGGGCGGCTGATGAGCTGCGCAGTGCCAACGGCCAGATCGAATTCCTCCTACGCGACGCCCTCAATCGCACAGGGCGGCTTCAGTCAACGCGACCTGATAATGGACACGTGGCGGGAGTTGCCGCAGAGTCACCCGATGGGGTGCAGCATGCGGTAGATGTAGGGGTGGACACTCACGATGATGAGTC
>JADLDX010000004.1 GCA_020846515.1 Pirellulaceae bacterium | reverse complement strand
CGACGTCGTATACCTGAACGATATTGGGATGCACCAGTGAAGCCGCAGCCCGCGCCTCTTGCATAAAGCGCTGCAAGTTGGCTTCGTCAGCAGCCAACGATGGACGCAGGACTTTTATCGCCGCCGGTCTGTGCAGTTCTTCATGCATGGCAAAGTAAACATCGGCCATTCCGCCGCTGCCTAATTTATGCATGATCGTATAGGGACCAAGCCGAAATCCTTCGGGCAATTCACCGAAGTTGGCGTCACCAGGATTTGAGTTACTCATCCGATTCGTCTCCTCCTTGATCTTGATCTTCATCTTGATCTGTCCATCGATCGGTCAGCGAATCCGCCTGTTGATCGTTGTCATCCAAGTTCGCCACTTGTGTACTTTCGCGATTGGCTCGACGACTCTTGGCCGACGGTTTGGCGTTTGGATTTCCAGCTTGCCAGTAGGGCAGGGCGGCAGCGGCCAGATCAATCATTTCCTCGACTGATAGCTGTTCGGCCCGACAATCCGGTCGAATCTCAAGTTTGGCCAGGATCTCGTCGATGGCCGACTTGTCCAAATGGTCCTTCATGCTGCCGATGAGGGCACTGCGTAAAAACTTGCGGCGGTGCAAGAAAGTGCTGCGCACAAAGTTATGAAAGAACTCGACATCTACGATGCGTTTCCGCAATACACTTTGGGTACGAATATCTACGATGGCTGAGTCAACCTTGGGGCGCGGCCAAAAGACCGATGGTGGCATGACGCGCACGATCTGCGCCTTGGCCTGCGCCTGAATCCAGATACTCAGAGCACCATAGTCCTTCGTGCGCGGCTCGGCCACGATACGGTCGGCCAATTCCTTTTGAATAGTGACCACGATGCGTGTGGGCCAGGGGTCGACACTTAAAAGATTCGAGATGATCGGCGTGGCCACGTTATAGGGCAAGTTGGCCACGAGCTTCAATTTCCCACCGGGCACGGCGGCCAACTTCTCGCGCAGGGTTTCCAATACCACTGGATCAAATTGGCTTTTGTTCTTACGTGCATCTCGTTCCAGAAGCGTAACATTGTTGAATTCCGCAAACTCTTCGCGAGCCAGCGGCGCTATGTGCGAATCAATTTCGACGGTCACTACATGCGCGGCTTGAGCGGCCAACAGCCGGGTCAGCGATCCCATCCCCGTACCAACCTCGAGCACCACGTCTTTACTGGTCAGTTGAGCACTGCGCGCGATCAGTTCTACCAGGTTCAGATCGATCAGAAAGTTCTGGCCAAAGCGAGTTTTCGGTTCGATACCGACGCTTTCCAGACGTTGTGACAGGTAGGTAAGTGTTTGCCGCTGAGACATAAAGTGCGTTAGCCTTGCGAATCTTGAGAGATGGCAGCAGCCTGTGTGGCCTGAGCAGACCGTGTGGCCTGAGCAGACTGTGTGGCCTGACGATCGACCGCTTGGCCATCCAAATCCGGACGATCAAATTCCAACTGACGTTGAACATACTTGGCCAACAGATCGGTCTCCAGATGAACTTCATCGCCGGCGCGCAATTGCCCGAGAGTTGTTACCTCCAGCGTGTGGGGAATTAAGGCCACGGAAAACTCGGAATGATTGACATCGACCAGTGTTAAGCTGACGCCATCCACGCAGATCGAACCTTTGGTCACCATCTGTCGCATGAGTGCTGGTGATGCCGAGAAGAAGATCTTGGACCATTCATCATCGTCGGCGCGACTGGTCACTGTCCCCACACCGTCAATATGTCCGGACACCAGGTGCCCGCCGATGCGATCGCCCAAACGCATGGCACGTTCCAGATTCAGCCTCGAACCCTGCGTCAGGCGACCGAGGGTCGTACGCGAGAGCGTTTCTTCTCCAGCTTGAAACACCAAACGCTGATCATCCAGGTCGACGATCGTCAGGCAACAACCGCTGACCGATATACTGTCGCCCAACCGACAATCGTCAAAATCAGGTGGACGGGCCACAATCAACCGCTTACCCGCTGGTTCGGGCAGGATTTCGAGCACAGAGGTTTGGGCTTCAACAAGACCGGTAAACATGTAGCAAAGATTTTCGTGGAAGGTAGGGCAGGAGGCCACTAGTCGCTTTTGGGCACTTGGCACAAAATAACGACCGACTCACACATTGTAGAACCCCTGACCACTTTTTGGGACCAGCTAAGGAACCTCACATGAGCATTATTCAGTCGGTAATTGGCCGTCAAATCCTCGATAGTCGCGGAAACCCGACCGTCGAAGTCGAAGTCGAATTGATGGACGGTTCGATCGGTCAAGCCGCAGTGCCCAGTGGGGCGAGTACGGGAGCTCACGAAGCCTGGGAATTGCGTGACGGCGACAAATCGGTGTACATGGGTAAGGGTGTGCTGCAGGCGGTAGAGAATGTCAACACGGAAATCGGCGATGCGTTGATCGGGCTGGATGCCGTCGACCAACGGCTGATCGACCGCGTGATGTGCGATCTGGATGGTACCCCCAACAAGAAACGCCTGGGTGCCAATGCCATTCTGGGAGTTTCCCTGGCCTGCGCTCGGGCCTCTGCCCAGTTCACGCAACTGCCCTTGTACCGCTACTTGGGCGGCGCCGGTGCTCACATTCTGCCCGCCCCGATGATGAACATCGTTAACGGCGGACAGCATGCAGACAACTCAGTCGATGTTCAAGAATTTATGGTCATGCCACTGGGCTTTGATCGATTCAGCGATGCCCTTCGCGCCGGCACCGAAATCTTCCACAACCTAAAGAAGGTTCTCAGCAGCCGCAAGCTAAACACGGCTGTAGGCGACGAAGGCGGTTTCGCGCCCGACTTGGGCAGCAACCAAGAAGCTCTGGACCTGATCATGGAAGCCATCGATAAAGCGGGTTACAAAGCCGGCGAGCAAATTTGGATCGCTTTGGACGTCGCGGCTACCGAATTCTATGATGCCAAGAGCAAGACCTATACGATCGACGGCAAGAAACTGGCCGGTCCAGAAATGGTCGATTTCCTGGCAACTTGGGCTGCTAAGTATCCCATCTGCTCCATCGAAGATGGCTGCTCAGAAGATGACTGGGATAGCTGGAAACTGTTGACCGAAAAAATCGGCAACAAAGTTCAGTTGGTGGGCGACGATCTATTCGTCACCAATGTCGAGCGTCTGCAACGTGGTATCGATCAAGGTATCGCCAATAGCATCCTGATCAAGGTTAACCAAATCGGTACGCTGACCGAAACGATCGAAGCCATCCAGTTGGCACAACGCAACGGCTATACCTCAATCTCCAGCCATCGCAGCGGCGAAACCGAAGACTCAACCATCGCTGATCTGGCCGTGGGCCTGTCGACCGGTCAAATCAAAACCGGATCGGCCTCACGCTCCGATCGCATGGCCAAATACAACCAACTACTGCGCATTGAAGAGCAGCTCGGCGAAGACGCCGTCTACGCCGGCAAGATGTTCAAAGTACGCAAGTAAATCGTTTCACACTCGTTGTGCAACCAGCTCTCCCGCTGGTTGCACGCCACGCGATAGTCGCAACTGTAACAGGGGCATTACTCTGGGAATGCCCCTGTTACCTTCTTCTGACTGCCCGGCCGGATTGATTATTGCATCAAATCCAAGACAGCGAATACAAACGTCTTCACACCGGTGGGCAGTGATTCATCGGCATCGGGATAGAAGTTCGGTGAATGCAACGAGGGCGGAATCTGTCCGAGTTGCTTGTAGCGGTCCAGGCGTTTCTGCGAAACAGCACCCAAGCGATACATCACAATCGGTACTCCGGCCAAACCGAATTGGCTAAAGTCTTCGGCACCCATCACTGGTTCCATATCCAAGACATTTTCTTGACCGATCGCCTTTTGAAACGTCTTGGTTAATCGCTCGGTCAGTTCCTTGTGATTTTCCAAAGCCGGTGTGCCCTCGGAAACGGAGATGATGGGTTCAGGCGCGTTGTATGCCATGGCGATCGCTTTGGCTCGTCGCCGAATCGAGAGGAGAATCTTCTCACGCACGGGCGTCGTATAACTACGAACAGTGATTTGCAAGTGACAGTTGTCGCCGATGATATTGTGCTTGGTCCCACCATGTATCGAGCCCACAGTCACCACGGCCGGATCCAGTGGCTTCATTTCACGAGATACGATTGTTTGCAGCGACATGACCAGTTCTGCTGCCTGGACAATCGGGTCGATGGTTGTGTCCGGAGCCGCTCCATGCCCTCCGCGACCACGCACTTCGATATCGACCGAGTCGACGTTCGCCATGGAGTAGCCAGCCCGCAGCGCCACCTTGCCTGTGGGAATATTGCTCTCGACATGCAAGGCCACCGCATAATCAGGCTTGACGAAGCGTGTAAACAAACCGTCTTCTAGCATCGCTTTGGCGCCGGCGACACGTTCTTCAGCCGGCTGGCCGATCAACATCAAGGTGCCTTTCCACTGGTCGCGATGACTGGCCAAATATCGCGCCGCCCCGATTATGCTGGACATATGAATGTCGTGCCCACAGGCGTGCATGACTCCCGATGTGGTGCCCGCTTCGGTCAACACGGTTTGCTTCGATGCAAATGGCAGCGCCGTTTGCTCAGTCACCGGTAGAGCGTCCAAATCGGTTCGCAACATGACGGTTGGCCCTTCGCCGTTTTTCAACAGCGCTACCACACCGTGACCGCCAACTTTCTCGGTAACGGTAAGGCCCGCTTCGCGCCACTGCGCAGCCACATACTTGGCCGTCTCAGCTTCCTGAAACGAAACTTCAGGATGGGTGTGCAGCCAACGATAGTCCTCCAGTAACTTGGGTAACGCCGACTCGACCCATTGGTTAACGACTTCTACGTTGGGCTGGTTAACTGGTTGCGCGACGATAGGCTCAACTGCTTGTACGGAGTGCCACATAACCGAGTGGGCGGCCACACCAGCGATCGCCGCTACAAACTGCTTGATGGCGCTGCGAACCGAGCCGGTAACAGATCGACGGCCTAGCCTACCACCGGATCGAGTCGGCGGCGGAGCAACTGGACCAAGAGTTGATTCCATCACGGAGTTGATGGTTGGCATGGCAGCCGACGTTGGACAGGCTGGTTGACTCGACGCATTAGCTGGCACAAACATAACAGCAAACCTTCGGAGAGTTAGGCAAGATGGAAGGGATGGTCAGGGTGGATTCGTATTGTATCCCAGATTCGACGTTGACCGGTACCGCCACCATCCTGTAATGCAAGACCAGTCGTGTAGACTAAACTACGATCGCCAGGCAGCGGGCACAACCATGGCGAGGCCCATCGCGGACCAGACTATCCCCATGACCTCAAGTTCCCACGCAATCGATCTTAAACGTAGAAACTGGCTGTATCGCAGCGCGCTGGGCACGGGGGCGCTGACATTTCTTTGGCCGACAATGCTGCCAACCTTGCTGTTGGGCGCTGATAGTCAGGCTGCCCATCGCTGGCCCTACGAGGCCAGCACCGGCATGTTTTGCATTCACGCTGATTTCGATGTATCGCAAGGCGGAGACTTTCTGGTTGAGCTAGATCAATTGATGAACGACGTCCGTGGACTGCTGGGCACTCCAGCCCCCAAGTCGATCATCCACATGGTGCTCTTTAGCAGTTCGGACGAGTATCGTCGTTATATGACGCACTACTACCCGAGCTTGCCAGCGCGGCGGGCTTTATTTATTCAGCAACGTGGTACAGCCATGCTGTTCGCGCATAGGCATCCCGAAATGGCGACCGATTTGCGGCATGAGTCCGTACATGCCCTGTTGAATTCGGGCGAGAGCGCGTTGCCACTCTGGTTGGATGAGGGTTTGGCAGAGTACTTCGAAGGACCAGCAGACAAACGCTGGTCAGGTCATCCGCATTTGCACGCTGTTCAGCAGCGAGCCGCTGATCAGTCGCCTGGAACTCAAACACCCGAGTTACAGACACTGGAAGAGCTGAATCAAGTGGCGGACATGAGTGGTGAACAATATCGCGATGCTTGGGCTTGGGTTCACTTTCTGTTGCATCGTCGTCAATCAACACGACGCTTGATACTCGACCAGTTAGAGCAACTTTGTCGCGGCCGTCCTGCACAACCGCTATCTCGTTGTGTTGCGGCTCAATTGCCCGACTGGCGCACTGAATTTAATCACCATTTTCGTGCGCTAACACCCAACACCTAAGGGCTGCGTTTAACCACTCGTGCCGGCCACGATGGGTTACCCAACCCTTGAAAGCCCACTACAATTCTGGCGGGTGAATAGAGTTGTTCGCCTGCCGCCAGGCAGCGGCGTGCTTTTCAGAATGCTTTAATGCTAGCAGTTTCTTATGTCACAGGCTCCGCCGGCCAACGTTTCGCCGATGATGCGTCAGTACCTGGATGCCAAAGCGGCATGTGGTGATGCCATCCTCCTGTTTCGGATGGGTGACTTTTACGAGTTGTTCCATGAGGACGCCAAGATCGTCGCGCGTGTGCTGGGGCTTACGTTAACCAGCCGCGATAAAGGCGAAAACCCCATACCGATGGCAGGGTTTCCCTATCATCAACTGGAAGGTTACTTGGCCAAACTGATACGCAGCGGCTATCGCGTGGCGGTGTGTGAGCAAGTCGAAGACCCGCGTGAGGCCAAGGGAATCGTCAAGCGTGAAGTCACGCGCATCGTGACGGCGGGCACATTGACCGATGATGCATTGCTCGACCCGCGCGTTACCAATTTGCTGGTCGCACTTTATACACCACGGCCCGGACGTGCGACCTCTGGTGCCCCGGACATGGTTGGCATCGCTTGGACGGAGTTATCAACAGGAAGATTTCAAGCCGGCGTATTTCCGGCGTCCAGCGTACGTGACGAACTAGCGCGATTGTCACCGTCGGAAGTACTCGTTCGCGAGGACGATGGAACTCTGTCGACAGATGCCTTGGATACGTGGTCGCTAACGCTCCGGCCAGTTTGGCAATTTGGACACGAAGAGGCACATCGGCAGCTGTGCCATCACTTCGGTGTGCATAATTTATCGGGCATGGGTTGGGAGAGCGCAGAGGATGCACTGGCTATCTCGGCGGCCGGAGCGATTCTGGCCTACCTGAGCGAAACGCAGCGGACCACGGTGGCCCACGTGCGTCAACTGCTGCCCTATCGTTTGGGAACTTGCCTGGAGATCGACGCGGCCACGCGGCGCAGCCTGGAACTGACGCACACGATGCGCACGGGTGACCGCGATGGTTCACTGCTGGATGTCCTGGACCAAACGGTAACGCCCATGGGCGCGCGGATGTTGTCCAGTTGGCTATCAGCGCCCCTGGTCGATGTACTGAGCATCGAGAGCCGGCAGGGGGCAGTCGAGGAGCTCATGCGCGACGAACGTTTGCGATCGTCGCTCCGCGATGCGCTCGGCGAGATCTACGATTTGGAACGGTTGCTTTCTCGCGTTTGTACACAGCGGGCCAGCCCGCGCGATTTGAAGCAAGTGCAACAGACGCTGCATCAATTGCCGCACATCAAACAGTATCTGTCACGTTGTTACAGCCCGCTGCTGTCGCACCTGGAGGCAGCGTTGCCACTGTGTGAGCGTTTGCAAGTACGGCTGTCGGCCGCTCTGGCCGATGAGTGTCCTCAGCAAGCCCGCGATGGCGGTTTCATTCGCTCCGGTTACGACCAGCGTTTGGATGAACTTCGTGAACTGGCCAGTGGCGGTAAACAATGGTTAGCCCGCTATCAGGGTGAACAAATCCAGCGGACAGGCATTACCAGCCTGAAAATTGGTTTCACCTCCGTATTCGGTTATTACTTGGAGATCACCAACGCCCATCGCGATAAAGTCCCGATGGATTACGTGCGCAAGCAAACGCTCAAGAATGCCGAGCGTTACATTACCGATGAACTGAAACAGTACGAAACCAAAATCTTGTCGGCCGAAGAGGAGTCCACTCAGTTGGAGTTGACCCTGTTTGGTGAACTGCGCGAAGCAGTGGTCGAGCATCTGTCGGAGTTGCAGCAGGCCGCTTGGTTGCTAGCCGAGTTGGACGTGCTGTGCGGCCTGGCCGCGTTGGCGCGAACGCACGGTTATGTAAGACCGAAAGTAACTCAGACACCGGAGCTGGACATACTGGGCGGTCGGCATCCTATCCTGGACGCGCGATTACCGACGGGGACATTCGTGGCGAACGATGCCAGCGTCAGTCCCGAGGTAGGCACCATCATGTTGATCACTGGTCCGAACATGGCCGGTAAGAGCACCTACATTCGTCAGATTGCCTTGCTGACCATCATGGCCCAGCTCGGTAGCTTTGTGCCCGCACAAAGTGCTACAATCGGCTTGGCAGATCGCGTCTTTGCGCGCGTGGGAGCTAGCGATGAATTGGCCCGAGGGCAAAGTACGTTTATGGTCGAGATGGTTGAGACCGCGCGGATCCTCAACACGGCTACTTCGCAAAGCCTGATCATTTTGGATGAGATCGGCCGTGGAACCAGCACCTACGACGGCTTGAGTCTGGCTTGGGCAATCGTAGAACACTTGCATGACCATGTCGGTGCCCGGACCTTTTTCGCCACGCACTATCATGAGCTCACGCAATTGGACAAGTCGCTGCCACGCGTGCGCAATTTGAACGTCGCCGTGAAGGAGTGGGACGAGAACATCGTGTTTCTGCACCGCATCGTGCCGGGCGGCGCAGACAAGAGTTACGGGATCCACGTGGCTCGCCTGGCCGGAGTGCCGCAATCGGTCAACGAGCGAGCCAAAGATATCTTGGCACAGTTAGAAACAGACCACCTGAATAAATATGGTGACTCCAAGATTACCCCCCCCCGACGGACACCCAAAAGCCCCATCCAACTGACGCTATTCGATTTCGGTGAGCACCCTGTGGTCGACAAACTGCGCGACCTAGATTTAGCGAACCTCGGCGCTAGTGAGGCCCTCGAAGTACTCAGGCAATTGAAAGCCGAAACGGTGCAGCAGGATACCAAGCCGCGGTGAGAAATATCCCAGCCATGGAGAAAAAATCCCCACACCGCCTTCAGTGCCTTGACCACTTTTGATTGGCCTGATAGAAATTGACACACAGTGACCGGCCCCTTCGTCTAGCGGCCTAGGACATCGCCCTTTCACGGCGGCAACATGGGTTCGATTCCCATAGGGGTCATTCGTTCAAAACCCTGGTAAACTGATAGCCTCAGGTTGCCAGGGTTTTTTCGTTGGTTGAGCGGCTAGCAAACGAAAAAAGCCTCGCTCTTTTTAGGTAGCGAGGCTTTCAGATAGTCGACCTTGGATTCAAATCTGGTCGGAGCAATGGCCTTTAGGCTCAGTCCCACCACCATTGTGTAGCCGGGATATCCTTCAAGCTGATTTGGCTGTATTGCTTGGCTGCGGATCCGTCATCGGCTTTGATGTTGTTTTCGTTGAGTGCCTTGCGGGCTTGAATCGCGACGCCGCCACCGATGGGCGTAATCAATTGCTTGCCCTTAACGATGGCGTTGACTGCTGTCTCAACTTGTTTCGGAGCAGGCAACACTTCCACCGAGAACTTCGACTCGTCACCCAAGACTCCCAGATCCCAATTCGCTTGATCGTAGAAGTGACGATCTTGCATGTAAGCCGCAACGATCGACATGTCGATCAGGTTGCGAAGTTGCGCGTAGATGGGATTGGTGTTGGCGATCGCTTCGTACTTGGCGGTGAAATCCGCGGTAAAGATCTTGCTGGCCTTGTTGGCGACTGTTGAGTCGGCGCGGGTACCGTCTGCTCGCACAAGTTCGTCTGCGCCAAT
>JADLDX010000003.1 GCA_020846515.1 Pirellulaceae bacterium | reverse complement strand
GTTGTTTTTAGCCGCGACATTCGGCCTATCTTGGCTGGGCATTGTTTTAAGTGTCATGGTCCAGACGAAGCGACGCGCGAAGCAGATCTGCGGCTCGATACAGAAGATGGCGCGCGGCGGGCTATGGCCTTGGATGGTGGTATCACAAAACTCATCAAGCGGGTGACGACGCATGATCTGGAACTCGTCATGCCGCCGCCCGATGTCAAAAAGCCGCTCACGCAGGCTCAAATTCAATTGCTAACTCGCTGGGTCGAAGCAGATGCTCCCTGGGGATCACATTGGGCCTTCGAGCCGCTTGTACGGCCCGAAATTCCCAAGTCATCTACGAAGCTCAACGCGCCGCAGCGCAATCCCATCGATCAGTTCGTGCAAGCACGCCTCAGCCAGCGCGGTGTGACACCTTCTCCAGAAGCCTCGCGCGAGACATTGATTCGACGCGTCACGCTGGACTTGACCGGTCTGCCGCCCACTCCGGCTGAGGTCGATGCGTTTGTGCGCGACACATCCGATAACGCTTGGGAGACTGTGGTCGATCGCTTGCTCAAGTCACCGTCTTATGGAGAACGAATGGCTTGGAACTGGCTGGATGCCGCGCGCTACGCCGATAGCAACGGATATCAAGGTGACAATGAGCGAACCATGTGGCCGTGGCGCGATTGGGTGGTCAACGCCTTCAACCGAAACATGCCATACGACGACTTCACCATTTGGCAACTGGCTGGCGATCTAATGCCAGAGGCGACGTTTGAACAGAAACTCGCCACCGGCTTTCTTCGCAACCACATGATCAACGGGGAAGGTGGACGCATTGCCGAAGAGAATCGTGTGGAATACGTCATGGATATGACTGAGACCACCGGCACGATCTGGTTGGGTCTGACACTAAACTGCTGTCGTTGCCATGATCATAAGTTTGATCCGCTGAGTCAGCAGGACTACTACAAGATGTCGGCTTTCTTCAATCAGACTCCCGTTGATGGCAGCGGTCGAAATGCCCAGACACCTCCGGTGCTTGAGGTCCCCAACGAACAGCAACGACAAAAAGAAACGGAGATCCAGGCTCAGCTTGCCGCGCTGCGACAGACAATGCGGCAGCGTGAGCAAGAGCTAGCCGCGTCAATCGCAGCCTGGGAAATGGAAGCCCTGTCGAAAGCAGTCGAGCCAGCCTGGCAGCCGTTCTCTCCGGTTCACGTGAGCGCGCTGCATCAAGAACTTGTTGTGCAACCAGACGGTTCGATTTTGGCATCGGGCAAGAACCCTCGCAACGATACTTACACTCTGAAAATGAACACCAGCCTCCAGCGTATCACGGCTCTTCGACTTGATGCGCTCAACCATGACAGCCACACGCAAGGCGGCTTGTCGCGATCAGACAGCGGAAACTTTGTGCTGACTGAAATCGAGATTTCTGTCGAGCAACCAGGAGGAGACAAAGCGGTTCCGTTGAAAATCGCATCAGCCGAAGCAACCTTTGAACAAGGTGACCTTAAAGTAAGTCGATCTTTCGATGGCGATCCAAAGACAGGCTGGGCCGTATATGCCGGCAAATCAATCGATCGCCCTCACTCGGCCGTGTTTTACCTGGCCGAACCATTTACTGTTCCCAAAGAGGCAACCATGACGATCATCCTCCGTCATGATTCGCCGCATGTGTCGCACAACATCGGTCGCTTTCGGCTGAGTGCCAGTGGATCTTCAGAAGCTAAACTGAACGACTCCGACGATTCGCTGGTTTCGATTCTGAAGACTCCTGCAGATCAAAGAACTGAGAAACAGCGCGACAAGATTGTGGCAACGCAACGGGCGGCTGATCCAGCTTATGCCAAATTGGAAATGGAGCGTAAAGATCTAGACAAGTCGTTGAAGGATCTTCGGGGCAGTTTTCCAAAAGTCATGGTGATGCAGGATATGCCCGAGACCCGGAAAACATGGGTGCTCACGCGAGGCGTTTATAGCAAGCACGCTGAGGAGGTTTCGGCAGACACGCCGGCGAAGCTACCGAAACTTGCAGATGGTGTGAAGATGAATCGACTGGCGTTGGCGCGTTGGATTGTGTCCGATGATAACCCGCTGACCGCACGCGTGACGGTGAATCGATTCTGGCAGCAATTCTTTGGAATTGGTTTGGTTAAGACCCCAGAGGACTTCGGCGTGCAGGGCGAAATTCCGCTGCAACAAGATCTGCTCGACTGGCTGGCGGCTGATTTTCGAGAGAACGGCTGGGATGTGAAACGACTGATCCGGCAAATCGTCACTAGTCACACCTTTCGTCAATCTTCGCGCCTATCAAATCGAACCCCAGAGACCGAAAAGAGCTCTGGCGATCAATATGGCATGTCGTACGAAGATGATCCGGAGAATCGTTTTCTGTCACGTGGGCCGCGATTCCGCATATCTGCCTGGATGCTGCGCGACCAAGCACTCGCAGCGAGCGGCTTGATGGTAAGCGAACTGGGCGGTCCGTCCGTAAACGGTTACCAGCCCGCAGGCGTTTGGGAAGAGGCGACTTTTGGTAAAAAGAGCTATGTGCAGGATCAGGGAGGCGCACTCTATCGTCGCAGCCTCTACACGTTCTGGCGACGGATCATCGCGCCGACGATGTTCTTCGACAATGCGACTCGTCAGACATGTACCGTCAAGTCCTTTCGCACCAACACGCCGCTGCATGCGCTGCTGACCTTAAACGATGTCACGTTTGTCGAATCCGCGAGAGCGCTGGCCGAGCGTGTGTTGCAGGAGGATCTCCAGCAAGATGAAGCTCGCATCGATAGCATCTTTCGTCGTCTGGTAGCTCGCCCGGCGAAGGAGAGCGAGAGAGCTATTCTATTGGCCGCTATTGGTCGATCGCGGGGCGAATTTCAAGCCGACAAGGATGCTGCTCGAAAGCTCTTGGCGATGGGGGAATCGAAACGCAATGAGCAACTCGACCCAATCGAGCACGCGGCTTGGACGAGTTTGACGATGGCCGTAATGAACCTTGACGAAACGCTGACCAAGGAATAACCATGAATCCACTACACGAAAACGCCTTGCATGTCAGCCGCCGAGAATTTTTCGGTCGCTCGGCCACGGGGCTTGGTACAACTGCGCTCGCTTCACTGCTGACAAGCGATGGATACGCGACGGATCGCGTGGGCGGATTGAGCGATCTGCCGCATTTTGCACCTAAAGCCAAGCGAGTCATCTATCTGTTCCAGAACGGCGGTCCCACGCACGTCGATCTGTTCGACTACAAACCGAAACTCAAAGAGATGCATGGCCAGCCGGTACCGCAAGACTACATCGGCGAAAAACGTTTTAGCACGATGACGGGCAATACGTCGGGCAAAGTGATGCTCGCGCCGGTCGAGCCCTTCAGGCAGCATGGTGAATCTGGCGCATGGATCAGCGACTTTCTGCCGTATACGGCTGGCATCGCCGATCAGTTGTGCTTCATTCACAGTCTGCATACCGAACAGGTCAATCATGCGCCTGCCATACAGTTTCTGCTCAGCGGCGGCGAGCAACCGGGACGACCAACTGCCGGCGCGTGGCTCAGTTATGGGCTGGGGAGTAACAATGACAGTTTGCCGGCCTTCTGTGTGATGACCAGCGTTAGCAAAGGCACGACGTGCGGGCAGATCTTCTACGATTTCTACTGGGGTAGCGGTTTTCTGCCATCGCGATTTCAGGGCGTCAAGTTTCGTGGTAGTAGCGATCCGGTTTTGTATCTCAATAACCCAGAGGGCATGAGCCGCTCGATGCGCCGTGGCTGGTTGGACGATATTGCTCGACTGAACGAGCTGAAGCTGGCTGACTACGGAGATCCTGAAATCGCGACGCGCATCGCTCAATATGAAATGGCCTATAAGATGCAAGCCAGCGTTCCCGAGCTGACAGATTTCAGCGACGAGTCTGAAGCTACTCTGGCCTTGTATGGACCACAAGTGAAAGAACCAGGCACGTTCGCGTACAACTGCTTGATGGCTCGACGATTGGCCGAGCGGGGCGTCCGTTTTGTGCAGCTGATGCATGCGGGTTGGGACCAGCACGGTAGTGTGACGACGGAACTGTACACACAATGCAAAGACACGGATCAACCATCCGCCGGACTAGTGCAAGATCTGAAACAACGCGGGCTGTTGGAGGACACGCTGGTGATCTGGGGCGGCGAGTTTGGACGTACTCCTTTTCTACAGGGCAACATTGATGATCGACCCAAATGGGGCCGCGATCATCACCCTTACGCCTTTACGCTTTGGCTGGCTGGTGGTGGCGTAAAGCCAGGGTTTCGTTATGGGGAAAGTGACGATCTGGGCATCAACATTGCCCGCGATGGCGTGCATGTTCATGATTTCCAAGCCACCTTATTGCATTTGCTTGGCATCGATCACGAGCGACTGACCTACCGTTTTCAAGGACGTGATTTTCGATTGACCGACGTCCATGGCAAATTGGTTGAAGCAGTGCTGGCGTAAAATCTGTCGTCGTTCGCTCCGCGAACGAAATGTAAACGCACCGCGAGCGATCT
>JADLDX010000002.1 GCA_020846515.1 Pirellulaceae bacterium | reverse complement strand
CTACGGCTGACTGTTAAACGATTTGTGGATATCAGCCGCTGGGCGCTAGCCCACGGTTTCTTCAGCACTACGTCAGATGCTGGGCCATAGCTCCGCGGTGAATTCAAGTACGCCTACGGCTGACTGTTAAACGATTTGAGGATATCAGCCGCCGGGCGCTAGCCCACGGTTTCTTCAGCATCACGTCAGTTGTGGGCCATAGCTCCGCGGTGAATTCAGGTACGCCTACGGCTGACTGTTAAACGATTGGTCGAATGAATTTTAGATGCCGATGCCAGTTTGCTTCATCTAGCTTGGGATAGTCGGTGCGGAGATGAGTGCCACGCGATTCAGTGCGGGCCAGAGCGGCTTGGGCCATCAAGTGCGCAACTGTGATCATGTTCTGAAGTTCCCAACCTGCTTCCGATTGGAAATTGTACGTCAGCACGTAACGGCTGTAGGACTGTATAGCGCCTAGGGCCTCTTCCAATCGGTCAGCCCGCCGCTGCACGCCCACCAATCGCCACATCAAACTCTGCAATGCGTTGCGAATGTCCGAGATGTCCAGTGTTTGTCCATCAACTACCGTGGGTTCATTGTTCAATTTGGGGACACGAAAGTCATCGGGCATCTTCGCGGCAGCCTGGCTGGCCATTTGGCCGACGCGCGCACCGAATACGAGTCCTTCCAATAAACTATTGGATGCCAAACGGTTCGCGCCGTGCAAGCCAGTACTCGTGACCTCGCCGGCCGCCCACAAACCATCTACCGATGTACGGCCATCCATGTCCACTACCACGCCACCGATCATGTAATGCGCACCGGGTCGTACTGGAATGCGATCGCGCGTGATATCCAGATCGAATTTGCGGCAGGCTTGCGCGAAACCAGGAAACTCTTCGCGCACTTTGACAGGATCGAGATGCTGCAGCGAAAGGTAAACACATGAGTGCTGCGTTTTTTCCATCTGCGTCACGATCGATTGGCTCACGATATCGCGCGGCGCCAATTCCAATCGCTGATCGTAGTCCTGCATAAAGCGATAGCCGTGGACATCAATCAAATGCGCACCGGCGCCGCGGGTCGCTTCGGTAATCAATGTCCGCGAACTGCCGGCAATATACAGCACCGTCGGATGGAACTGCATGAACTCCATATCGCGCAGTTCAGCACCGGCGCGATAGGCCAAGGCATGGCCGTCACCGGTGGCCACGCGCGGGTTGGTCGATTCGCGATAGATCTGGCCACATCCGCCGCTGCAGAGAATGGTTTGTTTGGCCCACAATAAAACCGGTTGGCCATCGGCACGAGCCACCAGCGCGCCGCGACAGACGCCATCTTCGGTCAACAAGTCGATCGTAAAGGTTTGTTCCCAAATGGTGACACGACCGCTAGCTCGCGTACGTTCAATCACCGCCCGCATGACTTCGCGCCCAGTCGCATCCCCGAGCGCGTGGACGATCCGTTGATGGGAATGACCGCCTTCGCGTCCCAGCATCAACTCGCCATCATGCTCATCGAAGCGTGTGCCCCATTGGATCAGCTCCAGCACGCGTTGCGGTGCTTCGCGCACCACGGTGTCGACGATGACTGGATCGCATAAACTGCCGCCTGCAGTTAAGGTGTCGCGTACGTGATCCTCGAAACGATCTTCCGGATCCCAGACGCTGGCAATGCCACCTTGCGCGTAGTTGCTATTGCTCTCTTGAATCGCATCCTTGGTGACCACCAGGCAGCGCACGCCGGGCTGCATCTCGTTGGCCGCGCGCAGGCCAGCCAATCCACCGCCGATGATCAGGACGTCGGTGAAATAGTGCGCTAGCTCTTTCGGAGCGAACGGTACCAGGTAACGCGGCGACTGGGGCCCCAGCGCGGTAATGTCGGGTGAGGTCTTGCCAGTGGCCACACTTAAATCCATGGTGCAACTTTGTCAGAGAGGGTAGCTTCGGAACGAACAGCCGACAGAGCTAACCCAATTTCAAGTAGTGGATGGGCTGAGCATGGCTCGTTTCAACCGCGTAGTCGGCAATGGTCGGCAATCTGATCGGCCGTCATGACATAACCGACATAGAATGGCCCGAATTCACCGTACTTGGCACTAGCTTCGTCAAAACGCATGCGATACACAATATCCTTCAAGTATTGCGGATTGCGCGCCCACAGCGTCACACCCCATTCCCAATCGTCCAAACCAACCGAGGTGGTAACAACCTGGCTGACGCGACCGGCGAAACTCATCCCGCTCTGCGCATGTTCGGCCATCATCGCATTGCGATGCGAGAACGGTGTGATGAACCAGTTCGCCCCCACCACGCGACTTTTGTTCATCGGATAAAAGCACAGAGCCGGCCAGTTCGGCAGCTCGGGGGCAATGCGCTGCTCGTTCATCATCGGCAGCCGCTTTTCGTACGCGGCCACTTTGGCCGCAAAGCCTGGTGATGTCGCATCTTCACCGCTGGCCTTTAAACGATCAGCGTATTGTTCGACGCTAGGTACATATTCCGAAATTTCGGTCAGGGACACAAAGGAGTAGACCGGTTCAAGCGCCGGTCCAATCGGGCTGGACAGCAATGCTTGATGAATACCGTCGATCTTCAAGGGATCTCCGTCCAAGGCGACCGTTCCGAAATCGGCTTTATGGCCACTGACGACGAAACTTTGCAAACGCGACGGCGCTCCGGATGCTTGAGGATCCAGAGCAGCCGCCATCGCCGCCAGGCCTTGTGCCCGGGCTTCGGCACCCAGTGTTTGCCAGACGCCACGATGGATGCGATAAAAAGTATGGGTGCAATGCCAACCTTGAACCGGAACCAGCGAAGGAGCCGGTAACTCGGATGGTCGAACGGAGGGAGCATTCATCGTAGGAGTTTCTTTCGCCACATGTTAAAACAGGGTCTACGCCAGCGGTCGTCAGGCTCAACTTTGCCTGGAGCGTACCGGTTTGCCTGGAGCGTATCGGTTTGCCTGGAGCCTACCGGCCGTATGAGAACACCATTTTACGCTGATTCCAACATTCTTGCGAGTTGACTGATGCAATTGCTGGTACTGGTTGCCGAAGATGATACGGTTACCCGTCGCGGCTTGATCGAGGTTCTTAGCGTCGAAGGTTTTGCCTGCCTGCAAGCCGCTGATGGCCGGAAAGCTTGCCATTTGTTCGAGCAACATCGTCCCAACTTTGTTTGCCTGGATGTCATGATGCCCGAAATGAATGGCTATGAGGTCTGCCGTCGTATTCGAGCTATCGATCCTCACGTCCCCATCATCTTTCTGACGGCCAAAGGTGAAGAGGCGGACAAGGTGGTGGGGCTGGAGCTTGGCGGCGATGACTACATCGTCAAACCGTTCGGTGTCAAAGAGGTGTTGGCTCGCATGCGCGCGGTGGCTCGCCGCTGCTTGTCGTCTCCATCAGGCCCCAGTCCCGATAGCACTGCCGCCTTTTCCATGCACGATCTGGAAATACACCCACGCCAACTTCGCGCCCGACGCGGCGAACATTGGCTCGATCTGACTTTACGAGAAATCAAAATCTTACAGCTGTTGTTTGTCGAAGCCGGCCAGGTGGTCGATCGCAATCGCCTGATGAATCACGCTTGGGGACAAGAGTATCTCCCGACCAGCCGTACGTTAGATCAACATGTTTCGCAGTTGCGTAAACGCATCGAACAAGATCCCAAACATCCGGCCATCATCCAAACCGTGCACGGTATAGGCTACCGCTACGACAGTAAACCAGAACACCAGTAAGCCGAGAATTCTCCCCCCACCCTCCTCAACTCACTAAGCACTAGGAGTTAGGAGTTAGGAGTTAGGAGCTAATAGCTAATAGCTAATCGCTAATAGCTAAAACGTGCTCGTCAGCTATTTTCCAGCACGAACTGGACAGCATCTCGGTTCAGTTCAGCCGCGTTTTTCAGTCCCAGTTTGCGCTTGATGTTTTCGCGATGAGTATCGATGGTGTGCGTGCTCAGCAACAGGTCGTGGGCGATGGCACCGCTGGTCTGCCCTTTACCGATCATGCGAAAGATTTCCAGTTCACGATCCGTTAGCAGATCGATGGGTTGCATGGATTCGCACCGATTGCCCAGCGCTTGAGAGACCAATCGTCGAGTGATTTCGGGACTGACATAACGCTCACCGCGCAGGACAGTGCGAATCGCTTCAATCACTTTCTCGCCAGAATCTTGTTTATTCAGATAACCCATTGCTCCGGCGCGCAGGGCACGTTCGGCATAAAGCGATTCTTGAAAGCCAGACGACACGAGCATCTTGATTTTCGGGTATCCCGCTTTTACTCGCTTGATCAGTTCGATACCGTGTCCGGCTTTGAGCGATATGTCGATGATGATCAACTGCGGTGAGGTTTCCGCGATCAGTGACATGGCCTCATCTTCAGTGGTGGCTTCTCCACAAACTTCGAGATCCGCGAATGCGGATATACGCAGTCGCAACCCTTCCCGAACCATCGAATGGTCATCTACGATCAATATTCGGGCAGGCGAAAGAATTTTGGTCATCATAAACTATCCCCTCTCTTTGAGATTTCGCAGCGTACTAAGGTTCCACCTTCCAGACCTTGTTGAATATGGACTCGTCCCCCAATCAGGCTGGCACGGTATTCCATCGTCCGCATGCCCATGCCTTTGGCTGGCATTCCGACACTAGATTGGGTTTGGCTATTGAAGCCAACACCATTGTCACTTATTTCAAGGGCGATCTCATCTCCTTGCAGTGAAAGGCTAATGCGTATGCGGTCGGCTGATCCATGTCGCAGCGCATTGTTAATTGCTTCTTGGGCGATGCGATAAAGGTGCGTAGCTGTCGAATTATTGGGAATGGAAAAATCGCCCTCGCATTCAAAAGTGCAATTGATTTTTGCATCCGAATTTACTGAGTTGGCAAGTTCAACCAAAGCGGATCTCAAGCCTTCGGAATCAATTTGGACGGGCACGATTCCGTGAGCCAAGTCGCGCACATGTTGATTGGTTTCGGCCAGTCGTTTCGACAAGAGTCCAGCCGTACCCTTGAGACGCTCGTAGCTGCTAGTTTTAAATGCCCAACCAGGCTCGCCGCCGGCGTCTGACGGAATCGCATTTTCGATGCTTTCCAGTAGTGCGTTGGCGAACAGAGAGAGGCCTGTTAGTTCTTGTTGCGTTCCATCATGCAATTCTAAACCAATACGACGTTGTTCATTTTCCGCTATTTCCAGAATGTGTTTTTGCATTTCTTTGCGACTGGAGATATCGCGCAGCACGCCAGTGAATAGTCCAAGATGATCGACTTGGTTAACGGCCAGATCGGCCGGGAAGACACTTCCATCCTTGCGGCGACAGACAACTTCTCGTCCCGTACCGATGATATGGGGCTCGTTGGTGGTCAGGAATCGCTGGATATAGCCATCATGTTCCTTGCTGAACGGCAGCGGCATCAGCAAGCTGACGTTCTGGCCAATCAGTTCCGAACTGGAGTAGCCAAACATCGCTTCCGTCGACTGATTCACACTGTCGATGAGGCCTTGGTTGCTGATGGTGATAATGGCATCGGATGCCGTTTTGAGTATCGCCAGATTGCGCTCTTCGCTTTGTCGCAAAGCTTCGAGAGCCTGGTGCTGGACGGAAACGTTGGTGACCAGGATCAGCAAGTTGCTGGCTTTGCCTGATCCATCCGGCAGAACGGAGCCAATTTTTCGTACCCAAACCACAGAGCCATTCTTATGGAGATATCGGCTCTCAATTTCAAACTGGAACACTTCGCCGGCTTTTAACGTGCGGAGGGCCTCGCGATTGCGAGCCTGATCGTCGGGATGAACCAGGGAGAGAAGGTGCGTGTGTCGAAGTTCTGCTTCGGAATAACCCAGGAGCTCACAATACGCTGGATTGCAAGTTTCAAAAAGGCCGTCCAAGCTGCCGATGGCTATCCCTGTGGCGGCGTGCTCGAAGATCTGACGGAAACAGGCATCGCGCTCGCGTTGCTGAGCCTCCGCGCGTTTGATGGCCGTCAAATCAACATAAGTAACCACGACGCCTTCTGTTTCATGATCGGCCTTACGAAAGGGCAAAATTCTGCGAAGAAAGCAACGATTGTCACTAGTGAAGATTTCTGTTTCGACAAGCTCTTGTTTCTGAAGCACATATTGGCACTCCTCCAATAACTTGTTATCCACGATCTGCGATGCGAACCCTCGGATGTCCCGGCCTTTATCCGATGGTACGAGGCTAAAGAGAGCGATCGTGGGATGAGTAAACCGTTTGATTCGCAAATGATCGTCCAGGTACAGTGTGGCGATCTCGGTGCTGGTCATCAAGTTTGTGATTTCGTAATTGGATTCATCCAATTCGCCAACTTTTTCCAGTAGTTGACAATTGACCGTGCTCAACTCCTCATTCAGAGACTGCAACTCTTCTTTGGACGACTCTAATTCCTCATTGGACGACTGGAGTTCCTCGTTGGCACTTTCCATTTCCTCGATGGTGTTCTGAAGCTCCTCGCGAGTCGACTTCAGTTCGTATTCGAGCAGTTGAACCAGGGAAGTGCTATCGATACCTTCGACACTCGACTTAGTTGATTCATCTATGTTTGCACCTGTGTTAGCACCTGTGTTAGCACCCGGTGGT
>JADLDX010000001.1 GCA_020846515.1 Pirellulaceae bacterium | reverse complement strand
TCCGATCCGGTCACCACCCGCAAAGTAATAGTCTGCATCCGAAGGGTCTCAACTGATTCCACAAAGTGATCACCACGGCTAAAAAGGCTAACATATGCCACGGTCGAATGCACAAACTATTCGCCGATTTTATCAACCTATCGTTTCAGCCCATCCAAAAGCGTACCTATCAGCCTACCGTCATTGTGCATGACAAGCACGCTTTGGGCAACGCTGGCCACGACCTAATCGGTTACTTGCCCTCAAACAATCGATCGCCCAGGAACCGTTCTAGTTCGCCGGTGGCATAGATCTTTTGCGCGGTATCGGAAACGTTATATTCGACGCGGCGAAAGTAGATCCACGGTTCGTCCAAGATGACATAGCAGCTTCGGAAATCGCCGTCGCGCGGTTGGCCAACCGAGCCGACATTGACCATGATCTTTTCATCGGTCATTTGGAAAGCGTGGTTCATGTCGGCTGGCCGATGAAACTTTAGCTCGGCGGTGAACACCCCTGGCACATGGGTGTGACCTTGGAAGCAGACCTTCTGAACCATCGAAAAGAGCTTTTCCATCTTGCGACGATTGTAGATGTCTTCAGGAAAGACATATTCGTTGATGGGATTTCGCACCGATCCGTGTACAAACAGGGCGGACCCTTCGCGGCGAACGCGAGGCAAGCGGGCGAGGAACTCCAAACGCCGACGGCAATTCTCTGGGGTATCGCCAGTTTCCAGTTGTTTACGAGTCCACAGGATGGCCTGTTCAGCCGCACTGCTGAAGCCTTCCGGGTCGAACAACGCGGCCAAGTCATGATTGCCTAGAATACATGCGTCAAACTTGGCCACTGCATCGACACATCGCTGCGGCTCCGGGCCATAGCCGACGACATCGCCTAAGCACATGATCTGCTGGCAGCCTTGTTCGGCTACATCGCGTAGCACAGCCTCCAGAGCGGTATAGTTGCCGTGAATATCACTGAGAATGGCTCGACGCAACGCACTGATTCCCTGGCTGGTGGGCGACTAAGCGGTCTGGAGGGACCGAGAGTTAAGCACGTCGTGTGGAACCTATCCTGAGTGAAACCTGGCGACGTGCCATCAGTGTAGTGAAGCCGATCGAAAGTGGCTAGCTGTTGACGGGGGGCTGAGCCGGCCTGAAGGCTGATTCCTCCCCCAATCGGAAATCAGCGGCCACCTCTCAAACGATCGCCAAGCATATCGTCCAAGTCCGGTATGTCGTAGATTTTCCGGATCGTACTTTCCAGATCGTACTCCAACCTCCGGAATTCAATTTCCTGCTTCTTGTCGTCCAACAAGACATAACAGGCTCGAGGGTCTTCGTCCCGCGGCTGGCCCACCGAACCGACGTTGACCATCAACTTTTCATCGCCGTATTTGTAGCGATAATCGCACTCCTCAGGTGAAATGAATTCACCTTCGGTCGTGAATACGCCCGGCATATGTGTGTGACCCTGGAAACTCAAGTGCTTGATCTGATCGAACAGCACCTTCATGCGATTCTGGTCATAAATCGTTTCAGGAAACACATACTCGTTCGTTGGATCGCGCGGCGAACCATGGACGAAAAGAATATCGCCTTCTTGTCGTTTTTTCGGTAATTCGCTGAGAAAATCCCAACGACGATTCACGACACTGGCTCGGCCTGGCGCCCGGTCGAGCACATCACGCGTCCAATAGATGGCCTTCAAAGCCACTGGATTGAAACCGTCCGGATCAAACAAGGCGGCTTGATCGTGGTTTCCAAGAATCGTCAAGTCGGCTTTATCGATCACCAAATCCAAGCACTCGCAAGGATTGGGACCATAGCCCACAATATCTCCCAAGCAGACTATGCGGTCGACTTTCTGCCGCGCGATATCACCCAGCACGGTTGTCAAAGCCTCAAGATTGCTATGGATATCGCTAATCAACGCCTGGCGCACAGTCTGTCTCTTTTATTGGGTGAGCGATCGGCCAAATGCAGTATTCTATCGTGTCTGAGCGAAAATGGACGCTAGTCAAACGTCCAATTGGCAATGAAAATGCCCCGATGAACCTGCTGTTGGTCATGTCATCAGTGGGACTGATACGGTAAATTTGCGACCTGTGCGGTTTGTCCACACCGAATCGTGGGACATTGTAGATGTAGCTTTTTCCATCACGCAACCGGGGCTAAAATCTTCCTCGCACCACGGGCAGCGCCCAGCTCCATAAACTTCCATCCTCATAACCATCCCAATCCTCACAGCATGACAACCATTTGGCAGTTGGCCATCGAGTGCTCTTCCATCGGTGGCAGTGCAGCACTCTTGTGCGAGGATGAATACCCAGCAGGTGGTGCCGCGATTGGGCTTTTTCCCAGTGATAGGAAGTCGAGTAGTCTCCACAGTCAAACGGTTTTACCTGCTGGGCAAGGCAGCGTTCGCACCTTGGCACCCGCGATTGATCAACTGCTGCGCGCTGCCAACCTCTCGGTAGCAAACTTGAAATTTATCAGCATTACCAACGGACCCGGTTCGTTCACTGGCCTGCGAGTCGGACTAACGACCGCAAAATTGCTCGCTTGGGCACATCGCCTACCCATCGTGCCCGTGGATACTCTACATGCCACCGCGCTGCGATTCGCGCAAGCCAAAGTTGACAATAAGTCGCAGTCGGGAGAGCCTGATCAGCTCGATCAACCCTATCGCCTGGTCACGGCCATCAATGCGTTTCGCAAACAAGTCTTTACGGCCAGTTGGTTGGTCTTGGGGCACGAGGTCACCAACGTCCGCCCAGCGTGCGTGGTCGATGTGCCTGAGTGGTTGAGCGACCCATGGGGCGCTCAGACGCTCAGCCCAAGTGTGCCCGAAGAGTTCGCTACGACTGGTCCCACGTGGATCACCGGTTCGGCCCTGGCCGCCTATCCCGGCTTGGACGAATCGCAATGGCATTTGGCAGAGAGCGAATTATGGCCACCCATGGCCGAGCAGGTTGGACAGTTGGGCTGGCTCGGCTTTCAATCCGGCTTGGCGGTCCCCGCCGCCGAACTCATGCCCAACTACATTCGCGCCAGCGCGGCCGAAGAAGCCCAACGATCGTAGCCCTCGCTTAACAGCAATACCGTTCAATGAAGGGCGTTTTCACGTAGGCGAGTCTCTCCGAGACTCGCGAATTTCACCAAAAGGCTCAGGACTCGCGTCTCGGAGAGACGCGGCTACGTGCTTCATTGAACGGTATTGCGTTTAACAGTCAGCCGTAGGCGCACTGGATAACAGGTACGCCTACGGCTAACTGTAACGAATGAGTACGCCTGCGGCTGACTGTTAAACGAAGTACGCCTACGGCTGACTGGCCAACGAGCCGCTGATGATTTGCAAGATCGAGCGCGCGGCTTTCAGGCTAGCCCCGGGTTGCGCGTATTGTGCAGACAAGGCTCGCAACTTTTGGGCTTGAGCATCGCGTGCATCGGCATCGCCCAGCAATCGATCCATCGCCGAGATGACCTGTTCGGTAGCTTTGGACGACGAGCCTACCGCCAAAAACTCAGGCATGACCGTCTCCCCGGCGATCATGTTCGGTAAGGTCATCGAATTCAGATTCGTCAAGCAACGACCAATCGCATACAGTGTCCGACTGGCGTGATAGGTGACCACAGCGGGAGTGCCGCGAGCCATCATTTCTAAACTGACCGAGCCAGACTTCATCAAAGCGCAATCGGCCAACTCGATGATTTCGCTGGTCTTGCCGACAAAGAACTCGATGTTCAGCTGTTGATCGGCGGTGCTCATTCGGCGTCGACAACTCTGGCATTGACTATCTCGATAGGCACCGACCAGAAATCGAGTGCGCGGATAACGCGACGCTAATTCGCGAATGGCCGCCAACTGGATGGGCCAGATGTTCTCCACCTCGCGCGATCTCGACCCTGGCAGCACGGCGACTTGTAATCCCTCATACTGCCCCCACTCATCCAAGAATCGTTTGTCCAGCGGCTTGGAAGCCACTTCGTCAAAAAATGGATGACCCACATACTGAACATCGACGTTGCGCGCCGCATACCACTGCGGTTCAAACGGTAGATTGCATAAGACATGGTCGACAGTCCTACGCATTTTTTTCAAACGCCATGCGCCCCAAGCCCACAGTTGTGGCGGTAAGTAATAGATAACCGGAATACCCAATTGGTGGGCTCGACGGGCAATATGCCAGTTGAAACCCGGAAAGTCGACCAAGACAACTGCTCGCGGTCGCTCGCGTTTGAGGATGGCCTCGGCCAAATCGGCGACTCGAAAGAACTCCCGTAACTTTGGCAAGACTTCCAGCATGCCGACCACTGCCAATTGCGTTAAGTCGTAGTCGATCTGGCAACCGGCGGATGCCATTTTTGATCCGCCCAATCCACGCGTTTCCAAACGGTTTAGACCGAAGTCGCCCGCCAGATTTTTAAGTCCATGGATGAGGTTGCTAGCGTGCAGGTCGCCGCTGGGTTCTCCCACGGAAAAGAATAAACTGCCATCCATAACTTTGTTCCGTAGGCTTGCCTATACTTCCTGACGCTTTAGGTTTAAGCTCTTTCCAATCCTGATGTCAAGTTCGAGCCCATTGCTAGCTTATGTCTCCATCTGCCCGTCGTGTGACTGCTAATTTTTTCAATCCTGGAGTCAACAGCGACGACAATCGCCGCGCGCAAGGGGCCTGGCTACTTTTGATATCGCTGGGTGTGTTCTTCGTGGCGACAATTATGTTGTACGCCGTGTATGTCGTCCTGCGACTAACCAGTGGCACGGAGCGAGTTGCTCCATTTTATCTGCCGCTGAACTTCATTTGGACGACGATCATCTTGATAGCCATCAGCATTTGCATGCACCTGGCTGTCGAGGCGGTACGTCGAGAGGCACGTACGGATCTGCTTAGGTATTTGACGATCACGCTGATCCTGGCCCTGGCATTTTTTGGCGTGCAAAGCTACGGCATGATCTTGATTGTGGGGCGATTTGCCGATGATGCCAGTCCTAATCGCAGTTTATACGGCATGACGTTCGTCTTGGCTTTGCTGCATGCCCTGCATGTGGTGGGCGGCTTAGTTGCCGTGGGTGTGGTCTATTTGAGGGCTTGGAAATACAAATACGATCACGAAAGCTATTTTGCGATTCGCTTTTGCGCGCTGTATTGGCACTTTCTGGACATTGTGTGGGTGTTGATGTTGATCGCATTTGGTATCGCTGCTGCCCTGTCGAAAACGCCCGGCGGTGCGTAAAATGTGCGGCTTATTCGTCCGCACCACCTCGGAAGCCAGCTCATGGATATGCACCTGCTCACTCGCGAACTACAAGTCAAGAATAAATCCAAGATCGTCATGCTGGTCGCTGATGGCCTGGGTGGCTTGCCCATGGAACCAGGCGGCAAGACGGAACTGGAGTCGGCCAAAACACCGAACCTGTCGGCTTTGGCCAAACGCGGCGTGCAAGGGCTGAGCATTCCGGTCAAGCCAGGTATTGCGCCGGGCAGTGGCCCAGGGCATTTGGGGCTGTTCGGATATGACCCGCTGAAATATCAAATTGGTCGCGGGGCACTAGAAGCCACCGGCATTGGCTTTGAACTCCAGCCCGGCGATGTGGCGATTCGCTGCAATTTTTGTACGCTCGATGCCAGTGGCAATATCTCGGATCGACGAGCTGGTCGTATCTCCTCCGAGGAAAGTGCACCGCTGGCTATCTCGCTGCGGCAAGTCAAGATTCCCGGCGTTGAGATCTTCGTGGAACCCGTCAAGGAGCATCGCTTCGTCGTCGTGTTTCGCGCGGCCGGATTGGGCGGCAACGTCAAGGATACCGATCCTCAAGCCACGGGTGTGCCACCTTTGGATCCAGTAGCCGAGGATGCCGCCAGTGTTCGCACAGCCGAAATCGCCAAAGAGTTCCTCAAGCAAGCCAAGGTCATTCTCAAAGGGCATCCGAAAGCCAATTTCCACACAATGCGCGGTTTCGCTAACAAACCGGACCTGGCACCCTTTGACACCGTCTACGGCCTGCGGGCTGCGGCCATCGCTGTCTACCCAATGTACAAAGGTCTAGCGCGGCTGGTCGGTATGAAAATCGTCGGCAGCGCTACGACGTTGGCCGAGCAGTTCGAAGTCTTGAAACAGGCTTGGAACGACTACGACTTTTTCTTCATCCATTTCAAGTACACCGACAGCACAGGGGAAGACGGTAACTTTGCTGAAAAAGTTAAGCGCATTGAAGAGCTCGATAGCGCTCTACCGGCGCTGACGTCTCTCGGGCCCGATGTGCTGATCGTCACTGGAGACCATTCGACGCCCAGCTATTTGAAGAGTCATTCGTGGCATCCTGTGCCAACGCTGCTGGTAAGTGATTGCTGTCGCCCGGACCCACACACAACCTTCAACGAAACCACTGCCATCACCGGAGGGCTGGGACAATTCGAAGCCCAGTATCTGATGCTGCTGGCTCTATCCAACGCGGGACGTATGGGTAAGTTTGGCGCGTAGTGCTTCGCCTGACGTGCAGGCGTGCTTATGCCGAAGTGATGGAAGCGGAACGGCGCAAGCCGTCCGGTATATCCTGTGAAGCATTTTAGAAGCGGAACGGCGCAAGCCGTCCGGTATATCCCGGTAGTTATAGGAACCGGAGGGCTTGCGCCCAACCGGTACAAATGCCGTATTGGAACCGGAGGGCTTGCGCCCAACCGCTACAAATGCCGGGTTTCACGAGCAAAAATGCTTCACAGCGTTGGGCACTGGGGCGCGATCTTCGATGGCTTTCACGAAGCGTTTGAAGTCAGCCTCATCGAAAAAAGCGCGTCTTGGGACGATAAACGCGATCAAGCCGGTCGCGTAGATGAACAGGTGTGTCGGCGTCGTCACTATGCGATCGATGGCTGACCAATTGCGTTTCAACTCACCCGACGATCGCACCTCGGCCAAGCCATCGAGTTCTATCTTGAGCTGGCATGTGCCGCAAAAGTTGTTCTTTATCTTGGCGCGTCCCGGGGCTGTCATTCGGAGCCCACGTATCAGCGTGACGACAAATACAAGTAGCGGTATGACGAAAAGCAGCGCCGTATTGAGTGGCAATCGGGTAGCAAAGTAAGCCATGGCCGGAATGAATAACAAAAGAGGTGCCAGTGAT